>CAJWPI010000005.1 GCA_913045055.1 uncultured Gammaproteobacteria bacterium
ATCTTTTTCCTGCATATCTCCTTCCATTAACCAATTAGGAGGTTTTCAGACCCATTTAAGAACGCAATCATACACTTAGAACTTAAATAAACAATGGTAATAGCTCACAAAAAACCTTCAGCTTAAATTTTTAAGCCATCTATTTAAATAGACATAAAGAGAAAAAATAGAAAAGAAAGCTGAAGACCAAAGCACTATTATAGAGATGTCATAAAAAAGTCTTCCCATTTCAGCTGATATAAGAAGCATTGATATGCTTATCATTTGCAGGGCAGTTTTTAATTTTCCTATTAATGAAACTTTCACTAGCCTTTTATCTTTAAATTCAGAGAAGAATTGACGAATTGAGGAAATTATTAACTCCCTGCTTACAATCATTAAAACAGGTATTAAGATCAAGATTGAACTCTTAAGGTAACTGATCCATATTAACACCAGACAAACTAAGAGTTTATCTGCAACAAGATCTAATAGAGAACCTAACTCAGTCTCTGTTTTTGTTTTTCTGGCTATATAACCATCAATAAAATCAGAAAAACTAGCAATCAAGAAAAAAAATAAAGACAAAACATTCGAAATTGGATTATTGAATGAAGAAAGAAGTATTATTGGAAATATTAAAGCTATTCTAGCTAAAGAAATATAAGAGGGTTTAGTCATATTCAAAAGATCATTCTATTTATTTCCTATTTATTTATCCAATTTGATGAGTAAATTAACAAAAAAGAATTTATAATTTTTAGTTCTTAGGACTTTTATCTAAATTGGCTTTGAAAGAAACTTCCAAAAATCAAAAAAAAACAATCATGTTTTTTTTAAAAGATCTCAATATAGGGGGTGCGGAGGTTTTTATAGTTCAACTTTCAAACTATCTTTTAACAAGGAATTATAAAGTAAAAATTCTAACCTTAACTTCTCTTAAAAACCCACCTCATGATATACATAAAAATATTAAGTTAATAACGTTAGAAAAGAATAGTATTCGTAGAGCTATTTTTAAACTTATATTTCTTTTTAAAAAAGAAAATTTTGATATCTTTATTGCAAATGTTTGGCCATTAACGCTTTTAGCTTCTTTTGCGAATTTGTTTAGTTTAAGAAAGAGAACAGTTCTCATAGAGCATGGCATTCTTACAAAGAACTTTGAAGATAAATCTTTCTTGTTTAAATTTTTTCAAAATTTATCTATTTTTTTCTTTCATAATCTTGCTTCACAAGTAATCGCTGTATCGAACTCAGTAAAAAAAGATTTAATTAAAAAGGGAGTATCTCCAAAAAAAGTTATAACTATTTATAATTCTTTTAGAAAGCTTCCTACAGAAAGCGAGAAGAGATTGCTTTTTGAGACCTGGGGTAACTATTCAGGTCTTAAGTTAATTTCTATTGCTAATCTTAAACCGGAAAAGAACCTTTTATCTCTTATTGGAGCCGTAAATATTTTACATAATAAATTTGATATAAAAGCTAAATTATTAATTGTTGGAGATGGGCCAGAGAAAGAATTATTACAAGCTAACTCAAAGAAATTAGAGATTTCTGAAAGTGTAGTTTTCTCAGGCTTTATAAATAATCCCTACCCCTATCTAAACAAAGCAGACATTCTTGTGCTTAGCTCTTTAAATGAGGGTTTTGGAATATCCATTATTGAAGCCTTGAGTTTAGGAAAGGCAGTAGTGGCGACTGATTGCGAAGGACCTTCAGAAATACTAAACAAAGAGGGTTTGGGTTTCTTATGCAAAAAGAATAATGTACTGGATCTTGCAGAAACAATTTTACTAGCCAGTAAGAGCGACCTAGACAAAAATAAACTTAAGTTAAGATCAAAAGACTTTTCGATAGAAAAGATTGGAACACAATATGAAAATGTATTCCAAAAACTATAAAATTAAATTTTTTGAGGAAATTTATTAAAGCTATGAGCCCAGGTCCAGTTTTGCTTATTTATAATAATACTTATACCATTTTATAAACTCAGCTACACCCTTCTTGTAATCTGTTGAAGGTTTATAACCCGTTAATTCTGATAACTTACTAATATCTGCTAAAGATTCTTTCACATCACCCGGTTGAAGAGGTAAATACTCCTTATTAGCTTTAATTCCTAATTCTTCTTCAATAGCTTCAATATATTTCTCCAGCTTTATTTTGTTGCCATTCCCAATATTTAAAACTTGAAAAGGATTGCTGCTCTCCGAGGGGTTACGATCTTTTTGTTTCCAAGAAGAGTTAAGTTTAGGTGGGTTGTCCGATGCTAAAACAACGCCAGAAACAATATCATCAATATAGGTAAAATCTCTAGCATGATTTCCTTTATTAAATAGTTTTATTGGATTTCCTTCGATAATATTTTTTGTAAAAAGAAAAAGAGCCATATCTGGCCTCCCCCAAGGCCCATAAACAGTAAAAAACCTAAGTCCAGTAGTTGGTAGAGAAAAAAGATGACTATAAGAGTGAGCTAAGAGTTCATTAGCTCTTTTTGTTGCAGCATACAGTTGTATAGGGTGATCAACTCCATCAGACTCGGAAAATGGAAGTTTAGTATTCATGCCATAAACGCTGCTGGTACTTGCATAAATAAGATGAGGGATTTCGTTATATCTACATTCTTCAAGGACATTTACAAAACCCTTTATGTTACTCTTAACATAAGCCTGAGGCTCTTTCAGACTTCTTCTTACCCCTGCCTGAGCAGCTAAGTTTATTACTCTATCAAAACCATTCTTTAAATGGTCCTTTACGAATTTACCATCTGATATATCTCCTTTAAAGAAAGTAAATTCACCCCCTGATTTCTTATTATGCTTACTTAGCTCCTTTAATCTTGCTTCTTTAAGACTTGGGTCATAATAGTCGTTGAGATTATCCACCCCAACAACATCATCTCCTCTAGATAAGAAGGCCTTAGTTACATGAAAGCCAATAAAGCCAGCTGCACCTGAAATAAATATCTTCATACAAATTTATGATTCTTATTAAACTACAGAAATTCCTCCATCAACCTTGATGTCGTTACCGGTAATATACGAAGAGGCCTCTGAAGCCAGAAAAATCATAGCATGAGCAACATCATCAGGTCTTGTCATTCTTTTCATAGGAGTTTTATTTATATATCTTTTCTTAAAAATTGCATCTTGTGTAGATGACTTACCTGCAATTGGGCCCTCCAAGCCTCCTGGGCTAACTGTATTTATCCTTATTCCAAAATTACCATAATAGGAAGCCATTTGTTTTGAGAGGTGAATGATTCCTGATTTTATTATCGGATATGTCATATTTTCATCAATATTTGTGTCTTTATACATTGAGAGATCTTGAGCTTTGGAGCCATAAATTGAGCTGGTTAAAATTATACTTCCTTTAATACTATCCTTAATCATCTCATCTGCTACCATTTTGGCTGTCCAAGAATAACTATTTAGATGGATATCGATATTCTTCCTATAAGATTCCAGAGTAACATCTTTAAAAGAGTTATTAGCCCAATCCTTAGTTCTTGGATAGGAGCAGTTCACAAAAATATGAGGTACAGAAAAACTTTTTAGTAAATCATTAAAATTTTCTTCCAATTGTTCAAAATCTGAACAATCTAATTGAAAAAAAGAACATTTCGAATTTATTTTTTTTAGTTCTTCTAGAAGTTTTAATGATGAGCTGGTTTCTTTGTCAATTAAACAGACTACAGATCCAGCTTTAGCAAACTCAAGACATACAGTTCTGCCAATTAGTCCTGAACCACCCAATATATAAGAGATTTTATTTTTAAGACTAAAACTACTTTTTTTCATTTAGATTTTTTTTCATTATCATCTCAACAATCATCCAGTCCAGAGAAGAATCTATATCAAATGACCTTTCTTCAGGCATTTCATAGAACCCTGTATTAGGAGTTATTAAGTTATCTTCTCTAATAAGAACTTCTCTTTTCCAAATATATATAGAGGCATTTAAATCAAAAACTTTAGGTGCCTTTTGCCTTGATTTAGGAACATTTTCCAGTCTTTTACTCAAAACAGGAATTCCTGAATTTCCTATTTCTATCATATTAAAATATGGATTCCTTCTTGATGCTGATCCGGTAATCATATTGTCAAAGTTCCCTTTATTAAAACTCTCTAGACATTTAGTAAGATCTTCTCTATTTCTTAATGGAGAAGTTACATCTAGATCGATAATAGTTTTAAATTCTCTTTCAAATTTACTTTCAGATTCCTTAAGAGCATGTCTAATAACTGGAATTTTAGGTGAAGAATCTAATGAAAGGTTCTTGGGTCTTAAAAACCAGGATTCGACTCCCAACTTACATGACAAATCTCTAATATCTTTACTATCTGTTGAAACTACAATGAAATCAAATAAACCAGAATCTTTTGCATAATTAATCGTATAGGCCAACAAAGGTTTTCCTGAAAGGATTTTAATATTCTTATTAGGCACTCCTTTAGAGCCTGATCTAGCGCAAATTGTGCAAAGTATACTCATTTACTATCAAATTTCTGAATTTTATCTATTAGACTCATCACCTCAAGACCTTCTGCATAAGAACATACTGTAGAGAAATCTCCTTTAAGTATATCTTGATGCTGTTGGATGTAAGTATTGTTTATAGAAAATTCTTTTTTTACTTCTTCAGGATCCTTATCAACAAAATAGGAAACCATCTTACAATCAATAAGATCTAGAAATATTGTCCTTTCTTCTGTTTCTATTTTTATCTCTCTGACTTCTTTTTTTGAGAAATAACTTAGATTAATAGTGAATAAAACCTTATCTTTAGTTTCTCCAATAAATATCAAATAATCATCAGTTTCTATCTCAAGGTTTGATAATTTAAGATTTTTTGAGAATAAATGTTTAACGTCACCAAAAATGTATCTTAAATAGTCTAATTCATGACTAAGATCTAGCAAAACTCCCCCTCCACTTTCAACTGAAGCGCTGGATGATTGTTCATAATGAACATTCTTTCTCCAGTTGGGTAGGAAAGAGTTACAACTGATATCAAAACTTATAACTTTTTCCTGTTTTATTTCTTCTCTAATGAAACTTATTAAGGGATGAAATCTAAGATTGTATCCAACTAAATAGGTATTATTAGATGGTAAGAAGTCTTCATAGGAAGAAAAAAGCGGTTTTTCTACCAGAACAATTTTTTTAGATAGTCTTAAATCTATCTCTTTTATGTGTGAGAAGTGCGAAGAGGTGTCCGAAGAAATTATTATATAGTCAGGGTCTAATGCATTTATTTCGTTTAATGAGTCTATTCTTGGAAACTTAATTTCCTCTTGATTAGTAAGAACAAATACGTTGTCTTTTCCAATAAGATTAGAGAGGTATCTTGAATGCTTTTGACCCATGGAGCCAAAACCTATTATTAAAGCTTTACTTATCAACCAAGCCTCTTAATAGCGTCTCTGTATTGTTCCCACTGACCTAAATCTATCCAAGAATTATCATCTATGGGGAATACCCCAACCCTTTCTCCTTCCTTGAGCATTTTTTCTATTAAATCAGTCATATCGAAAGCTTTATTTTGAGGAATAAGATCTAAGACAGAAGGTTCAATAACATATAAACCCGAGTTAATTAAATAATTTAAAGACGGTTTCTCCAAAATTTCTTTCAAAAAGCCCTCTTCATCTAATGAGCAAGCACCGTAAGGAATAATAATCTCTTTAGCTGATGCTACCAAAGTTAATTTGCATTTATTCTTTTGGTGAAAATTTATTAATTCTGAGTGATCCATATAAACTACCACATCACAGTTAGTAACAAAAAAGGTTGAATGTAATGTATCAGCAAGATTCTTTAGAGCTCCAGCTGTGCCAAGGGGTTTAGTCTCTTCTACAAAATTTACTTTATATTCAGGATTTAATTCCTCAAAAAAAGCTTTTATGATCTTTCCCTTAAAATTTATAGAAATATAGAATAATGAAGCACCAGCTTCTAAGAAAGTACCAATAATGTGCTCTATAACAGTCTTAGTATCATTTATAGGTATTAAAGGTTTTGGAAGAACATTTGTAAAAGGTTCCAATCTTGAGCCCTTGCCCCCAGCCATTATTACTATTGGTAAATCTAGAGATTTTTTCTCTGGTTTATCTGAAAAAACTTCTTTCCAACTTATAATTTTATGAACTGTTTTATCTTCATTTATTATTGGGATAACATCAAACTGCTTTTCAATAAAAACTTCCTTAATAGAGTCATAATTAAGATCTTGTTTTAATATATAAAAAGAGTCTGAGTTAAATATTTTTGTAATAGGTGTGTCCAGATTGCTGTCTTTTAATATAGCTTTACGTAAGTCTCCGTCACTTAAAGTCCCTAAGAATTTATCTTCTTTATTAGTAACAACTAAACACTTAGTACCAGAAAGGCTCATCTTCTTCAAAGCTGCCTTTAAAGTACTATCTTTATTTAAAATTTGGTCTTCAATTCCCATGATAGTTTGTAATTTTAGTCATTAATGAAAATTTTTGTAAATCGTTTCTGCATTTTTTATTCCTATACCAGGGACACTTAAAAGATCTTCTCTTCCAGCTCTGGAGATTTGTTTAACACTACCAAAGTACCTTAAAAGAGATTGTTTTTTTTCTTTGCCAATCCCTTGAAATCCATCTAAAAGAGACTTGGAAGTGGATTTAGATCTCTTTTTTCTTAAATTATCTATTGCAAATCTATGAGTTTCATCTCTAATTTCTTGCAATAAATTATGACTTAATAAAAGAGGGTTAATTTTAATTTTCTCTCCATTCGATTTATGTATAGAATCCATCTGACGTTTTCTTCTAACTCCCTTAGATATAGACACTAACTCTATATTCTCTATACCCTTTTCTTTTAGTATTCCCTTTACGGCCTTAAGGTGAGTATAACCTCCATCTATTAAAATCAAATCTGGTTTAAGGATATCTTTTTTTCTGTATCTGCGAGAAATAACTTCCTTCAAAGATGAGATATCATTTAAGGAATTTCTGTTATTAATATTATAAGTTCTATATTTTTCTTTAACTTTACCCCTTAAGTCATACACAACACAAACTCCAACAGTATTTTCTCCAGAATGATGACTTATGTCATAAGACTCTATAAGATTAATATCTTTATCTACATCTATTTCTTTACTTACTGAGGACAACTTCTTCTCGTAATTGTTAGCTTTTCTTCTCATTTTATTGATAGAAAGTTTAGTATTAGATGTTGCTATCTCTAGAAGTCCTTTATCTTTTTTACTCAATCTTGTGTTGATATTTATTCTTTTGTTGAAATTTTCTGAAAGAGCTTTCTGAACTATCTTTCTATTCTTTAGTTTTTGAGATAAGAGGACAGTAGGGGGACAAATTTCTTTAGACAGATAATAGTTCATTAGAAATGATTCCAAAATTTCTTCATCTAGTGAACTATTAGTTTGTATGAAATTCTCATGACTTATTATCCAACCGCCTCTAACGCTAGTAACACCAAGATAATTGGTTTTATTGTAAATAAAAAGACAAATAGCATCTCTGTCTTTATTAAAGCCTGTTATGCTTTGCTTCCTCTGAACCTCTCTTAAAGAAGATAACTTGTCTCTATAATTTGCAGCTCTTTCGTATTTTTTCTCTAATGAAGATTTATCCATCAACTTATATAAGTCCTTTATTAGATGGTCACCTTTTCCCTTAAGAAGATCTTCTGCATTGTTTACTTCTTTTTCATATTTATCTTTTCTTATGAGACCAACACATGGAGCCGAGCACCTGCCAATTTCATGTTGAAGACAGGGTCTTGTTCTGTTCTTAAAAAAAGTATTAGAACAATTTCTTATTTTAAAGACTTTCTGAATTAGGGTTAAAGTTTCTTTTACTGCAAAGGCATTGGGGAAAGGGCCATATAATTTATGAACCTTCTTGCTTCTTCCTCGAAAAGATTTAGCAGAAGGATATTCATGCTTTAAATCAAATTTTATCCAAGGATAACCTTTATCATCTTTAAACTGAACATTAAATTTTGGCTTTAATTGAGTTATAAGATGTTGTTCTAATAAAAGTGCTTCCAGCTCAGAATTAGTTAAAGTGAAAACTAAATACTCAGCTTCAGATAGCAAAGATAAAACTTTCTTTTCGCTTTTATCTTTTTTAGAAAAATAACTTTTAATTCTTTTATCTAGGCTTTTTGCTTTGCCTATGTATAAAGGTTCTTTCTTTGAATTTAAGAATTTATAGATACCTGGGTTATTGGGAAGTCTTTTTAAATTCTCAATTACCCTGTCATTTAGCCTAATTAATTCTTCCATGGAATTTAAATGGAGACTTAATATTTCTTTTTAATAAACAAATAATCTTCATTCTGTGTGAGTAACCTTTGGATTAATTAGTGCTAATGAGATCGAACCCCATCAAAGACACAAACAAATTCTAATTTTTCTTCAGAAGTATTGTGTACTCTATGAAAATCTCCATCTTGAATGAATATAATTTCTCCTGCCTTGACCTTAAATCGATCTTTATTTATTTCCATCTCCCCATTTCCACTCCTAAATATATACACTTCTTCCTGTCCAGCATGACTATGGCCTGTAGTGCTGTGGTGAGGGTTAAGAATAGTTATACTTGTTACGAGCTTCTTTAAAGTGTCGTTATCAGTAACAACATAACGCTCATCTTCTTTTACTATTTTCCAACCTGATTGGGTTTCCATAACTAACCTTCCTTATAAAAAAATTATTATCATTCATAATTGTCACTTTAATCAAGGTCATATATCTCTTTTAATATTTTATTTACTTCTTGAGAAGGGTTTTCTTTTGAAGTAATTTCCCGACCTATAACAATGTAGTTAGCACCACTAGATAACGCCTCAAGTGCAGTTGACGTTCTTTTTTGATCATCTTTTGGGTTTGAATTAGATCGTATTCCAGGGGTTACCAAAACAAATTTATCTCCCATTTCTTTGCGTAAATATTTAATTTCGTTTGGAGAACAAACTACCCCGTCTAAACCAAGATGACTGCTCAATTTAGCTAATTTTAAAACGTGATCTTTGATGCCTAAACTAATCCCCACCTCCTCCATAGAAGGCTCTTCTAGACTAGTTAATAAAGTAACTCCTATTAGAAGTGGTTTCCTTTTACTCTTATTACATTCTTCTACCGCTGCAAGTAACATCTCTCTACCTCCTGAGATATGCACATTCAACATCCATACATCTAAATTAATTGCTGATCTAATAGCCTTTTGAACTGTGTTAGGTATATCATGGAATTTGAGATCTAAAAAAATATCAAAACCTAATGAATTTAATTTTCTTACTGACTCAGGTCCTACAGAAGTAAATAATTGACTTCCTATCTTAAGTCTACAAGTATTAGGATCTAACGATTTTGCTAAGTCTAAAGCATCAGACCATTTTAGATCTAAAGCTATTATTAAAGGATTATCTTTTGAAGACACTATTCAGAAATCTTTCTTCCAGATTTTTTATTTAAGAAGTATAAAGCCTCAGAGACCAAAGCAACTCCAATGCCAATTAAAAACGAAAATAATATGACCCTACCCAAATTTTCTTGAATAGTTAAAAAAAGTAAGTCAACTTCTACTGAAATTGAATTTAAAGAAACAATAATAAGAGAACAAACAATCATTAAGAGTAAAGAGAAAAAAAGAAAAATTGTAGAAAAGCGCATTAAATCTGAAGCCTTAATAAAGGGAGTTTTCCTTTTCTTATTTTTTTTATAAAAAGCATGAAAAAAACATCAGAAATTAAAACTTGTTGTTTATTCTCCTTTTTAATTCTTTAGAAGCTCTAAAGTATGGGTGAAACTTTTTTTCTATAGCAATGGAAGACCCTGTCTTGGGGTTTCTACCAATTCTCGACTTTCTGGACCTTAAAGATAAACTTCCAAAACCTCTAATTTCTATCCTTTTACCCTTTGATAGACTTTCAGTTATATATGAAAGTATTTGTGTTATTCCGTTTTCAGTATCCTTTTTATTAAGAAGATTAGCCCTGTTAGAAATCTTCTTTATAAGATCAGATTTATTCTTCATTTTTTTGTTCGTTAATCTCAGATTTAATCATATCACCAATATTAGACTTTGAAGAATCCTCTATTTCTTGATTCTTTTTAACATTCTCTTTTAGTGCATCTCTTTCCTCTTGCTTTTCTAAAGCTCTTAAGGACAAAGTGATTTCTCTTTTATCTTTATTCACATTTGCTATTAATATCTCCATTTCAGAATCTATTTCCAGCTTAGTTTGTGCATTGGAGTTAACAAAATCCTTTTGTGAAAGTGTGCCATTAATTCCTTCAGATAAATTCAAAATTATCTTTTCTTCTGTTATATCAGTTACCTTCCCAGTAATCTTTGAGCCTTTTGGATTCTCCTTAATATAGTCATTAAAAGCGTCTCCATACAACTGTTTGATTCCTAAAGATATTCTTTCCCTCTCTGAATCAATTGATAAAACTACAGTTTCGATTTCTTCACCAGTCTCCAAAGATCTAAGGGATTCTTCATCATTGTCCCAAGATATATCTGATAGGTGAACCAATCCATCAATCTTTCCTTCTAACTCTATAAAAATTCCAAAGTCTGTTTTAGATTTTATCAATCCTTTTACCTTATCCCCCTCCTTATATTTATGATCAAAGACCTGCCAAGGATTTTCTTTAAGTTGTTTAAGCCCTAATGAAATTCTTCTTTTTTCTTCATCAATTTCTAGAATCATTACTTCAACTGATTCTTCTAATTCAACAACTTTTGAGGGGTGAATATTTTTGTTAGTCCAATCAATTTCTGAAACATGAACTAAACCTTCCACTCCGTCTTCAATTTCGGCAAAAAAACCGTAATCCATTAAATTGGTTACCTTTCCCATAACGGAAGTATTAATGGGATACTTATTTTCAATCCCTATCCAAGGATCATCAAATAGCTGTTTAATTCCTAAAGAGACTCGCTTTTCTGATTCATCATATTTAATCACAACTACATCTATTTCATTTCCAACACTTATTGCTTCTGAAGGGTGATTAATCCTACTCCAAGAAATATCAGTTATATGAAGCAAACCGTCTACACCGCCTAAATCTACAAAAGCCCCATAATCTGTGAGATTTTTTACTGTTCCTTTCAGCTTCTGTCCTTCAAATATACCTGATAACAACTTCTCCCTTTCTTCAAAATTTACTTCTTCAAGAACTGCTTTTCTTGAGAGAACTACATTACTTTTCTCTTTATCTATTTTAATTACTTTAAATTCTTCATATTTGCCTTCTAGATGATCTAGATCTTTTGAAGGAATAACATCAGCTAAAGACCCGGGAAGAAAAGCCTTAATCCCTTGAATATCTACTGTCATTCCACCTTTTACTTTACCAGTTATTAAACCTTTTAAAATTTCTCCAGTATTTAACCCTTCTTCAATTCTTTTCCAAACTTCTTGCTTTATAGCCTTTTCTCTAGAAACTTTTGTGTTTCCATGTCCGTCCTCTATTGCTTCAAGAACCATCTGGACTTCATCTCCAACCGAGATATCTAATTTTCCAGATTGATCAAAAAATTCGTTAATTGGAACAGCAGCTTCTGATTTAAGACCTACATGCACTATTGCATGGGTGTCCAATATATCTACAACAATAGCAGTAACTAAGCTTCCCACCTTCATGTTTACCCTACTAAGGTTCTCATCTAATAACTGTTCAAAACTAACTGACATATTTTTATTCCTATATTTCTCCAGATGCTATTCGCTTTATTTCTTCTAAGACTTTCCAGGGATTCAAATTAGTTGTATCTATGACTAAAGAATCTTCAGCAGGCTTCAATGGCGAATGATCTCTCTCCTTATCTATTTTATCCCTTTCAGCTAACTTATCTAAAAGGATGCGCATGTTAACCTTGCTATCAACCGTTTTCAACTGTCTATATCTTCTACTGGCTCTTTCTTCTAGAGAAGCAGTTAAATAAATTTTGATATTTGCTTCTGGGAATATGACTGTTCCCATATCTCTTCCATCTGCTACTAAGCCAGGAAGCCTACGAAATTCTTTTTGACAGGGTCGGATAAAATCTCTTATCAACGGATCAGCAGCAAGTATAGAAGTTTCTCTTGCCATTTCTTCTGTTCTAACATGTTGAGTAATATCTTTTCCCTGAAAAAAGACTCTTACAGGCTCTCCGATGGTTCCTACATCAAAATTAACTTCAAATGCCTTTTTTACTTGTTCTTTTTTATCTAAAAAATTTTCTAAGCTTATTTTTTCTTTCTTTAGGTAATACGCCAAAGTTCTATAAAGAGCTCCGCTATCAAGAATGTTCCAACCTAAATCTATAGCAAGCAGTTGAGAAACTGTACCTTTCCCTGATCCGCTTGGCCCATCAATAGTAATTACAGGAATTTGTTTCATATTCATACGCTTCTAATCTTCATTCCTAACTTTTTACAAATCCCCAAAAAATTTGGGAAAGAAGTGCTAATGTTTTTACAATCTATAATTCTGCAAGTACCTTGGGCTCTTAATGAAGCGATAACAGAAGCCATCGCTATTCTATGATCACCAAAGGAATTAATTTTTGCTTCCTTAAATGGAGCGCTTTTATTAGCACTTTTGGTTGTGGATTGATCTAGTCCAAAAATATCAATTCCCTCGTTTTTTACAATAAAATCAACACCAAATTCTTTTAGAGATTTAGACATTGAATCTAATCTATTGCTTTCTTTGTGTTTTAACTCTTCAATGCCATTTATAGTTGTCTTCCCTTTTGCTAGAGAAGCTGCAACAAATAGAAGGGGTAATTCATCTATTAAATTAGGTATTAAATCTTGATTTAAATTTATAGCTTTTAAATTAGAAGTTTTTACTTCAATATCAGCTGTTGGTTCATAATTATTAGAAATAGCATTAACCCTTATGTCACCTCCCATTTCTTGGAGTGCCTCTAATAAACCTGTTCTAGTTTTATTTATACCTATATTCCTCAATACAATATGAGAATTAGGAGATATTAGTCCGGACAATATGAAGAAAGAGGCAGAAGAAAAATCACTACATATTTCTATATTAGAAGGTTTTATATTTCTTGGGGGATGAACAACAATTTTATTTCCTAAATTAGATGAAGTAGTCTCAACTTTTACTCCAAATTGTTTAAACATCTTCTCCGTGTGGTCTCTACTTTCAACTTTTTCATATATAACCGATGGATCATTGGCGTACAAAGCTGCAAACATAAGGCATGATTTAACTTGGGCACTATTTATTGGCATTTTGTAATCAATAGAGTTTACTTTTGTAGTTTTAGATATCTCTAAGGGGGGAGTGCCTTGTTTAACAGACTTTATGTAAAATCCCATTTCAGAAAGAGGTTCAATTATTCTATTCATAGGTCTTTTTAATAATGATGAATCACCGGTAAGCTTTGAACCAAAGCTTTGACCAACAAGGACTCCAGACATCAATCTCATTGCAGTTCCTGAATTTCCTAGATTTAGTTTAGAGGAAGGTTTTTTTAAACCGTAAAGCCCTTTACCAGCAATTTCTAGATTTTCTCCTTTTTTAAAACTTTCTATACCCATTTCTTGGAAGGCTTTTAAAGTAGCAAGACAATCTTCACTTTCTAAGAAACCCTTTAAAGTAGAAGTTCCTGAAGCTAAAGAAGCACACATAATTGCCCTATGAGAAATGGACTTATCTCCTGGAATAAAAACTTCACCATTCAAAGAGTCTGTTGGTTCTACCAAAAAATCCATATTTAATTTTTATCTAGTAAGTTATCTCGTGAAGATTTTAGGTTTTTTAAAAAAGATAAAATTAATTCTTGATCATTTGATTCAATTAGTTTGTAAATATGATCAAGTGACTCAGTGAAACCATCTATTGCTTTTAAAATTTCTTCTTTATTGGAAAGCATAATATCTTTCCACATTCTAGGATCACTAGAAGCTACCCTTGTGTACCCTTCTAAACTGCCTCCAGAATAAAGAAATGTTTTTTCAGAAAGATTTTTATAAAGCAAGTCCATTAGGGCATAAGTAACTATATGAGGGAGGTGGCTAGTTAAAGAAAAGATCTTATCATGTGCTTCTGGTCTCATAGATAGCACCTCAGCTCCCATTAAGACCCAAAAGTCTTTTAGTTTTTTAAAATCATGCCTTTTAGTCTGACCGCTTACTCTAGAAATTAGTACTATTTTCTTCTCAAACAAAGAAGCTTTAGAGTTCTTTAGACCACTTCTCTCAGAACCAGCAATAGGATGTGACATCAAAAATTTACTTGATAGCTTTGGGTTAGAATTTAGAAATTTTAATAACTCAGTCTTGGAACTTAAAGTATCACTAAAGATTGCTTGTTCTTGAGTAATCTTACCTTCAATTAAATAATAAGCTTCTTCTAATGCGAGAGTTGGTACTGAAAAAATAATTAAAATGTCATTCTTAAACAGATTAAATTCATTATCTTGGTTCTTTATGAGACCTAATTTAAAAGCTTCTCTTACTGTTTCTTCTTTCTTATCAAAACCGTAGACTAATGCCTTGGAATTTATCGTAGAAAGCTTTTTCAATATTGAGCCTCCTATTAAACCAAGTCCAACTACTAAAATATTCTTGAATCCTATAATGCCCATTTACTCTTTAATGATAGATAAAAGCTTGTCCTTAAATAATTTATTTTCTTCAACAAGTCCAATGGTAACCCTCAAATGATTAGGCATGTTATATACTTCCATTGGTCTAGCTATTACACCTTTTTGTAGTAATTTCATAAATAAATCTTTTGAATTTTGCTTACAATCAAAGCAAATGAAATTAGCATAAGATTCAATGGACTCGTAACCTATAGAATCAAGAAATTTATACAAGCCTTCCTTTTCAAGCTTATTCAGTTCTAAAGAATTTAATAAGTGTTCTTTGTCTTTCAGAGCGTATTCTGCTGCTTTTAAAGCTAAAGAATTTACGTTAAAAGGTTGTCTAATTCTATTGAAGTAATCTGAAATTTTCTTAGATGAAACTGAATATCCTATCCTAAGTCCTGCTAAACCGTATGCCTTTGAAAAAGTTCTAGAAATGATAAGGTTTGGAAAACTTTCTGTAAGAGACAATTGAATATCTTCTTTCTCATAATTTGAGTAATCAAAGTATGCTTGGTCTAAAAGAACCAGAATATTTTCAGGAATTTCTTCTAAAAATTTTATCAATTCAGGTTTTTCTAAAAAAGTTCCTGTGGGGTTATTGGGATTTGCTATAAATATAATTCTAGTTTTCTTGTTAATTGAATCTTTCATTAACTGAAGGTCATGACCCCAATTAGTAGCTGGAACTTCTATGCCTTCAGCTCCCATAGATTGAATTACTAGAGGATAGACTGCAAAAGCATGTTGAGAAAAAATTGCATTATCCTCTTTGCTTAAGAAACATCTTGTTATAAATTCTATGATATCGTTGGATCCGTTCCCTAATGTTATGCTATCAGCATTAACTTTATGTTCTTTGCTTAAGCATTCTTTGAGTCTAGAACCATTACCGTCAGGGTATCGATTGAGATCCCTGAGAGAAGTTTTAATTGCTTGAAGAGCTTTTGGGCTAGGACCTAAAGGGTTTTCATTACTTGCAAGTTTGATAATATTTTTTATACCCAAATCTTTTTCAACATCTTCTATGGGTTTTCCTGGTTCATACGGAACTAATTGTTTGATACCTGAGTTCAGGAGATCTTCAATATTTGATTTCATGTTATTAATTAACTGCCCTAGGGTAAGACCCCAGAATCTTGATATTAACTTGAATTTTGCTTAATTCTTTTAATAACTTAACCATTTTTTTATCTTGTAAATGCCTATCTAGATCTAAGAAAAAAGAATAATTCCATTTGTCATTTTTAGAAGGTCTATAAGCTATGTGTGTTAAATTAAGCTCATTCTTATTAATTGGTTTAAGAACTTTGTAAAGAGCACCTGGTTCATTCTTGGTAGTAATAACTAAAGAGGTTTTATCTTTCCCTGAAATTTCTGCTTCTTGATGACCTAAAATTATAAACCTTGTAGTATTGTTTGAATAATCTTCTATATTACTTCTGATAATTTCTAATCCATATTGCTCAGCTGCTAAACTTCCAGCTATTGCAAGAATATTGGCTTTGCTAGCAGCATTTTTTGCAGCTACAGCATTACTTGAAACAGATACTTTTTTTACTTTAGGACAATAAGCATCTAACCATTTTCTACACTGGGCTAAAGTTTGTTCATGAGCATGTATCTCAAAGTTATCTCTAGGTAAAGCTCTATCAGATCCCATGAGACTATGATGGATGCTCATTTCTATTTCACCACAAATCTTTAAATCAAAAGAAGATAAACAATCAAGGGTTATATTTACTGACCCTTCTGTAGAATTTTCTATAGGTACAATTCCATAAGAATCTTTACCTTCGCTCACATCTCTAAACACCCCCTCTATACTTTCAGTGGGTTTTGTATTTATCTCATTACCAAAATTTTCTTTAACAGCAGCTTCAGAAAAGGTTCCTTCAGGTCCTAAAAAAGAGACTTGAGTAGATTCTTGGTTAGGTCTGCAAGTAGCTATAATCTCTCTGAAAATACTATTAACTTGTTTTTCTTTCAAAGGGCCTTGATTTAAGGACAGTAACTTATTAAAAATCTTTACTTCAGTTTCAGGTCTATAAACAAATTCTTTTTCCCCTTCTATTTCTGAAATATTTATAGAATATTCTAGTCTCTTATTCAAAAGAGAGAGTAAATTTTCATCTATTTCTTCTATCAGCTTTTTAATGCTTATTAATTCCTTTTCTTTAGACATAGAACTACAGATTATCCTTTTCGAATGCTTTCATAAACTCTATCAATCTATCTATTCCCTCTTCAGGCATTGCGTTGTAGATACTTGCCCTCATCCCGCCGACAGATCTATGACCTTTAAGAGCAAAAAGATCACTTTTGACAGATTGATCCAAAAATTTAGAATTCAATGACTCTTGTCTTAATAGGAATGGTATATTCATAATAGATCTTGAAGATTCTTCTATATTGTTAAAATAAAGATCAGATTGATCTATAAATTTATAGAGTTTAGTTGCTTTATTTAAATTAGTTTTTGAAATTTCTTTCAACCCTCCAAGAGATTTTAACCATCTAAAAACTTTTCCTGCTACATACCAGGCAAAAGTTGGTGGAGTGTTATACATGGAATTGTTTTCTTGGTGAGTACTGTAATTAAGCATTGTGGGAACCGATTCTTTTATACCTTCTAAGAGATCTTTTCTGATTATGGCAAAACCCAATCCGGCTGGACCTATATTCTTTTGAGCTCCTCCATAAATAACCCCAAATTTAGATACCTCTAGAGGTTCTGAAAGGATACTGGATGAATAATCAGCAATTAAAGGAATAGTCATTTTATCAAAAGACCTAAGTGCCACTCCTCCTATAGTCTCGTTTGGAGTAACATGGATATAATTAGATTTTGAATTAATTTTCCAAAGGTTTTGTGTAGGAAAATAATTAAAGTTACTTTCTTCTGAGCTTGCTGAAATCTCAACTTTATTATAGTTCTCTGCTTCATCAATAGCCTTCTTGGCCCAATAACCAGAGTTGACATAACTAACTACTTCATTTCTTTTAGAGAAATTAAGTGGAATCATAGACATTTGAAGAGAAGCACCACCATGCAAAAAAACTACACAATAGTTATCAGGAATAGATAGTAAATCAATGAAATCCTGAGTTGCTTGAAGAGCCATCTCTTGAAAATCATTACTTCTGTGACTTATCTCCAAAACAGAAACTCCAAGGCCCTTCCAGTCAAGAATCTCTTCTTGTACTTCTTCCAAGACTGGTAAGGGAAGAGTTGCTGGACCAGCACCAAAGTTAAATTTACGCTTCATTTTTCTTTATCAAATGATGATTTTTAGTCAGACATAAATTCTTCGCTTATTGAGGCTAAGCTTATAAGGCTCTCTCCATCTTTTAAACGAATAACTTTAACTCCTTGGGTGTTTCTTCCTATGATATTTATTTCAGAGACCCTTGTTCTCACCAACATCCCCTTATCTGAAATCAACATTACCTCATCATCATCTTTAACTTGTGCTGCTCCTATCAAATTTCCATTACGATCAGAAGTTTGCATGGCGATTACACCCTTTGCACCTCTTCTAGTTTTCCTAAAGTCTTCAGAATTTGAACGTTTTCCAAATCCATTCTGGCTTACAGTTAAAATAGAAGCTTCTTCAGATGGAACTATAAGAGAGATCACAAACTGATCATCTTGGAGCTTTATGCCTCTTACACCTCTAGCAACTCTTCCCATGGATCTAACTTCTGATTCTGAAAAATGCGCTGCTTTTCCTGCATTTGAAACTAACATTATATATTTATTACCATCAGTTACTGTTGTTCCTACAAGCTCATCTCCCTCAAGAAGAGTAATTGCTTTCTTACCCCCTTTTCTTTGATTCGAGAATTCAGTAAGAGAGGTCTTCTTTACTACACCCTTTCTAGTTGACATGAATATAAAATGCTCAGAATCATATTTCTCAACTGCTACCATGCTTGTTATTCTCTCTCCTTCCTTGAGTTGAATTAGGTTTACAAGAGGTCTTCCTTTTGCAGATCTACCTGCTACAGGTATTTGATAAACTTTCAACCAGTACACCTGACCTAAATTTGAGAAACAAAGTAAAGTGGTATGAGTGTTGGCTATTAAAAGTTGTTCAACAAAATCTTCATCTTTTACCGAAGCTGCTGTTTTTCCGGTCCCTCCTCTCTTCTGAGCTTTATATTCCTCTAGAGGTTGGGTTTTAGCATAGCCTTGATGTGAGATGGTAACCACTCTGTCTTCGGGTGTTATAAGATCTTCTGTACTAAAATCTGCTACAGAATCTTGAATTGCGGTTTTTCTGTCATCTTTATAAGACTCTTGAATCTCTTTAAGTTCTTCGGTAATTTCTTTTACTAACCTATTGGGGTCAGACAAAATTTGAGTTAGATCTATTATATGTTCAATTATTTCTTCGTATTCTTGGATTAATCTGTCTTGTTCAAGTCCAGTTAATCTTTGAAGGCGCATATCCAGTATAGCTTGCGCTTGTTGTTCAGATAATTGGTATGTCTTTCCAATCAAACCTATTGGATCTGTAATTTCTTCAGGTCTACATGCTTCTGATCCAGCTTTCTTTAGCATTTTCTTTACATTGCCTGGTTTCCATTTTTTAGCTAGTAATTTTGATTTTGCTTCTGGTCCATCTTTACATTTCTTAATTAACTCAATCATGGAATCAATATTTGCTAAAGCAATAGAAAGCCCTTCTAATACATGACCCCTTTCTCGGGCTTTTCTTAACTCAAAAAGAGTTCTTCTAGAAACAACTTCCTTCCTATGATTAACAAATACTTCTAGAATCTGTTTAAGGTTTAGCAGGGTTGGTTTCCCTTCTACTAATGCCACATTATTAATACCAAAAACAGTTTGCATCTGAGTCTGAGAAAATAGATTATTAAGGACAACATCAGGGATTTGTCCAGATTTCATTTCTATTACTATCCTCACTCCGTCTTTATCTGATTCGTCCCGTATTTCTCTTATGCCTTCTATTTTCTTATCTCTAACTAGTTCAGCGATTTTTTCTATCAATCTTGCTTTATTAACCATATATGGCATTTCTGTAACCACAATTTTGGTAATAGAATCAGAATCTTCATCTTCAATAGTGGTTTTAGCTCTTATTTGTACTTTTCCTTTACCAGACTGATACGCACTTACAATACCTGACCTACCATTTATTATCCCCCCTGTAGGAAAATCTGGTCCTGGCATCAAGCTTATAAGTCTCTCTAAGGACACATCAGGATTTCCAATAAACTCTAGGCATGCTGATATTGTTTCATTTAAGTTATGGGGTGGCATGTTAGTTGCCATACCTACAGCTATCCCAGAAGAACCATTAACTAAGAGGTTGGGTATTTTTGAAGGAAAAACTTCAGGCATAGTTTCTGTATCATCAAAATTATTTACAAAATTTACAGTATCTTTTTCTAGGTCTGTTAAAAGCTCATGGGCTATCTTAGACATCCTAATTTCTGTATAACGTTGAGCAGCAGGAGGGTCTCCATCCATTGAACCAAAGTTTCCTTGAGGGTCTACTAATGGATATCTCATGCTAAACCATTGGGCCATTCTTACTATAGTGTCGTAAGCAGCTCCATCTCCATGAGGGTGATACCTCCCAATCACTTCACCTACTATTCTTGCCGATTTTCTATGTGGTCTATTCCAATCATTATTCAATCCATGCATTGCATATAGACATCTTCTGTGGACAGGTTTCAGTCCGTCTCTTGCATCTGGAAGAGCCCTTCCTACAATTACACTCATGGCATAATCTAAATAGGATTGTTTTAATTCTTCTTCAAGATTAACAGGTATTATTTCTGTAACTGATGATTCATTCATAATGGTTTATAGATTCAAATTTAAACGAAGAACAGACCTTTGAAAGGCCTATAATGGTTGGTTTTCTTGGATTGAATAGAATTTTCAACTTAGATTAGAATTTTATCATATTCCAAGTAAAAAAAGTGGTTTATATGGCTTAAAAAAGTAGAAAAATTAAGCTTTAAATTCTGCTACTAAAGCCGAAACTGAATCCTTAGCATCACCGAATAACATTCTGGTATTCGATTTAAAAAATAAAGGATTTTGTATTCCTGCAAATCCCGATGCCATAGATCTCTTGAGAACAAATGTTGTCTTTGCTCTATCTACTTCAATAATTGGCATACCGTAGATTGGACTACCCTGATTCTCTTTAGCATCAGGATTTACTACATCATTTGCGCCTATAACCATACAAACATCAACTGTATCCATGATTGGGTTTACATCTTCAGGCTCAACAAGAACATCGTATGAAACATTAGCCTCAGCTAGCAGCACGTTCATATGTCCAGGCATACGACCTGCAACAGGGTGTATAGCATATCTTACCTCTGCACCATTTGCTTCTAATAACTCCCCAAGTTCTCTAACAACATGTTGGGCTTGAGCTACTGCCATTCCATAGCCAGGAACTATTAAAACGGATGAAGAAGCTTCAAGTATTAGATATGCATCTGAAGAACTAAGAGGTTTGACTTCTCCCTGTTCAGCTTTTTCCCCTGAACTTAAATCTATCACCGCTCCAAAACCACTAAAAAGGACATTTGCTAAAGAACGATTCATTGCTTTACACATTATATTAGTAAGAATTAATCCACTTGCCCCTACTAAAGCCCCAGCAACTATTAAAACATTATTTTCAATAACAAATCCTGCAGCACAGGCAGCCAAACCTGAGAAGCTGTTCAGTAAAGCTATAACTACTGGCATATCAGCCCCACCTATCGGAATTACTAGAAAGATTCCTAAGATAAAAGCAAGTACGCAAATAAGAATTAATATTTGATATTGGGTCTCAGTGAATAATCCTTGGATAAAGATCATTTCTAAACCGCATATTAATAGAATTGCTAGGAGTAAAAAGTTAACTATTTGCTGACCTTTGTATAGAAAAGGTTTTCCACCGATAAACTCAGATAGCTTACCCCAAGCGATTAAACTCCCAGAAAATGTTACCCCCCCTATAAGTACTGTAAGAAAAATAGCTAACAAGGATGCTGCATTTAAGCCTATATTTATTAAATACTCTGCTGAACCCACCAACAAACTTGCTATTCCACCAAAACCATTGAATAAAGCCACCATTTCTGGCATCGAGGTCATCTTTACCTTTGTTGCAGCAAAATAACCTATGGAAGCACCTATACATAACCCTATAACAATCCAACTAAAATCAACTATATTCTGATCTAGCAAAGTAACTACTATTGCCAAGAACATTCCAGATGAAGATAATAGATTTCCTTTTCTTGCAGTTTCGGGAGAGCCCAGCATTTTCAAACCAAATATGAAAAGCATGGAAGATAATATATAAGAAAGATTTACAATTAATGTTGTATTTACTTCTTCAAGGAATATCATTCAACATCCTTCTTCTTAAACATAGACAACATTCTGTTTGTTACCAAATATCCCCCCACCACATTTATGGTTGCAAAAATGACTGCTGCTGTTCCAAGGAGAACTGTTATAGGTTGGGATAAGAATCCTGCACCAGAAGCAAGCAAAGCACCAACCAAAGTAATCCCAGAAATTGCATTTGCTCCAGACATTAAAGGAGTATGAAGTGTGGAAGGAACTTTTGAGATAAGTTCAAACCCTAAAAATATACTCAATACAAGTACGAATAAAAGTAAAGTTATCTCAGTTTCCATAATTAAATCTTGTCTTTAATAGCTTTGTTAACCACTTTCCCCAAATGGGTTACAACACATCCTGATAAAATCTCATCTCCAAGGTCAAAATTAAAATTCTTATTTTCAGGATCCCAGTACTCATCTATTAAGTTAAACAAATTGCTTCCATATACTAAAGAAGCATCCATCGCTACTTCTCCAGGTAAATTTGATAAGCCTATTATGGTTACCCCATTACGTTCTATAGTTTCATTTACCATTGAGCCTTCAACATTTCCCCCTGAACTAACTGCCATATCCAATACGACACTTCCTGGCTTCATTTCACTAAGCATATCTTCTGTCACTATTCTCGGAGCTGGTCTACCAAAAACTTGGGCAGTTGTGATTACTACATCTGCTTGTGAACAAATCTTTTTCATTCCTTCTTGTTGTAACCTAACTTGATCCTTTGATAATTCTTTTGCATATCCTTGATCAGTTTCTTCCGTGTTTCCTATATCAATATGAACAAATCTAGCTCCTAAAGACTTAACCTGTTCTTCTACAACAGGACGAGTATCAAAAGCTTCCACTCTAGCACCCAACCTTTTAGCAGTGGCTATAGCTTGTAGCCCAGCCACTCCAACTCCAATTACAAAAACTCTACTAGGAGAAATAGTTCCAGCAGCTGTCATCATCATAGGAAAAGACTTCCTTAGATATTTTGAAGCCTCAATTACTGCAGCATACCCGCCTAAATTTGCCTGTGAACTAAGAGCATCCATTTTTTGGGCCCTTGTTATTCTAGGAATTAATTCCATGCTTATAGAAGAAACAGAAAAATTTGCAAATTCCTGTACAAGCTGAATTTCATTAAAAGGATCTAAAAAACTTATATGTATTGCTTCTTTCTTTAAAAATGCAATCTCTTCTTTAGGGGGTTTATTAATTCTGCATATTATGTCTGAAGAAGACAAAAAATTTTTTCTATCTTTTACAATTTCTGCTCCAGTTTCCCGATAGAGCAAATCTGAAAGGTGAAGTTTTTTACCTATACCTGCTTCAACCTTTATATCAATCCCTATCTCAGTAAATTTTTTTACTGTCTCTGGAAGAACGCTAACTCTAGTTTCTGCTTCCTCTTCAGTAGGAAAAAATATTTGCACTTTTTGTTAACTGTTATTTAATGTTTAGAGAATAATTAATTTAACACAATATAAGGCAAGCCACCTTAATCTTTTTGTCACTATGAAGCAAAATATAGATAAAGAAGAAGTAGAAAAATTTGATGACCTCGCAAAAAGCTGGTGGGATCCACAAGGTGACTTCAAGTCTCTTCATCAAATTAATCCTCTTAGAATTAACTTCATAAAAGAAAGAACTACTTTAGCAGGTAAACAGGTTCTAGATATTGGATGTGGAGGCGGCCTGTTAGCAGAAGTTCTATCCGATCTTGGAGCTATTGTTACCGCTATAGATGCATCAGAAAAGACAATTAATGTTGCAAAAGCCCACGCTAAAAAAGTTGGAAGTAATGTTAATTATATAAAAGCTTCTCTAGAAGAGTTTTCAAAGATTAAACCAAAAGCAAAGTTTGATGTCATAACATGCTTAGAAATGCTAGAGCATGTTCCCGACCCTCTTCAAATATTGAAAAAATGTTCAGACCTTCTCAACCAAGACGGTGATCTCTTCCTCTCTACAATAAATAGAAACCCTCGTTCTTACTTATTTGCAATTATTGGGGCTGAATATTTACTTAATCTTTTACCAAAGGGTACTCATGACTACTCTAAGTTTATTAAACCATCTGAACTTTCAAAATGGCTTAACAAATCTAATTTAAATACCATAGAGGTTGTAGGTTTAAGCTACAACCCTATAACTGATAATTATTGGTTGGGTAAAGATATTGCCGTCAACTATTTATTACATGCCTCCAAAGTATGAAAGAAATTGAATTTATAGCTTTTGATTTAGACGGAACTTTACTTGATACTGCCCAAGACTTTCTAATTGCTGTAAATCGATTAAGGTCAAAACATTCTTTTTCTAGTTGCGAATTGGAAGAGGTCAGGATTAGAGTTTCTGAAGGAGCGTTAAGCTTAACTAACTTTGCCTTAGACTTAAGAGGAGAAAATCAGAATAAAATACAGTTTCACAAAAATGAACTATTAGAGATATACAACTCTTGTTGTTTGGACAAAACAGTTCCTTTTGATGGAATAAACAATTTGTTAACTAATATTAATAAGTCGGGCCTTAAGTGGGGAATAGTGACCAATAAACCCAAAAAGTTTGCAAAAAAGATAGTTCATCATTTCTTTTCGTCATACAGACCATCTTGTCTTATATGTCCCGAAGATGCTGGAGAGAGAAAACCGAGCCCTAAAGGGTTATTGAAAGCTTGTCTAGAAGTTGACTCAAATCCGACAAAGTCTATATATATAGGAGACCACCATATTGATATTGAAGCAGGAAAAAATGCAGAAATGATTACTATCGCTGCTGCTTATGGATATATTCCAGAAGGTCAAAATCCTTCAAACTGGGGTGCAGAATTTATTGCAAAATCTCCAGAAGAATTAAATTCCATTATTTTTAGTTAAAAATATGATTGATATAAGTAGTTACCATCCACAAAGAAAATTACTAGCCAATAAAGTAATTTTAATAACTGGCAGTACTTCAGGTATAGGTAGAGAAGCCTCAATAACTTTCTCGCAGTTCGGAGCCAAAACTATTTTGCTTGGGAAAAATATTGAGTTACTTGAAGAAACATATGAGTTAATAGTTTCTAATAATTTAGAAAAGCCTATACTCCATGTCTTAGATTTTGATCAAGCTAAAGAAGAAGAGTACTTTCAGTTAGCTGAATCTGTTCTGCAAGAATATGGAAAGTTAGACGGGCTATTAAATAATGCAGGAATTCTAGGAAAAAAAGTTTCTATAGAAGATTACAGCTTGAGGGAATGGAGAAAAGTCCTCAAAGTAAATTTAGAATCAGGATTTCTGCTTACAAAGTCTCTACTTCCAGCATTAAGGAAAGCTAATAATTCCTCAATAGTTTTCACCTCTTCGGGAGTGGGAAGAAAAGGTAAAGCTTATTGGGGAGCATATTCTATCTCAAAATTTGCTGTTGAAGGTCTAGTCCAAATACTAGCTGAAGAATTAGAAAATACCTCGAATATAAGAGTAAATGCTGTTAATCCTGGTTCAACAAGAACCAAGATGAGAGTTGAAGCTTATCCAGCTGAAAACCCAAAATATAACCCCACCCCTAAAGACATTATGAATGCATATCTTTATCTTATGGGTGAAGATAGCATAGGATGTAATGGGAAATCTATAGATGCTCAATAGATAATACATCTTCTTGACTTAATTCTTTCCAGGCCCCTCCTTTTAAACCAGAAGGTAAGAATACATTTCCAAATCTAACTCTCTTTAATCTAGAAACTCTAAGTCCTTGACTTTCCCACAACCTTCTGACTTCTCTAGTTCTGCCTTCAGTAATCACCATAGCAAACCATTGGTTTGTACTTCCCTTCCTTCCTTCTTGGATATCAGTAAATTTAGCGAAACCATCTTCTAAATTTACCCCATTAACAAGCCGCTTTAAAATCTTGTCGTCTACTTTTCCATTTATTCTAGCGACATACTCCCTTTCTATATTTGAAGAAGGATGCATTAATCGATTTGATAACTCTCCATTATTCGTAAATAAGATTAAACCTGATGTATTTATATCTAATCTGCCTACGGAAACCCATCTACCTGATTTTATCTTTGGTAAAGAATCAAATATTGTGTTTCTGTGATTTTTATCTTTCCTGGATGAAATTTCGCCTATTTTTTTATTATAAATTAGAACTCTTTTCTGTTGATTGGCATTCTTAGAAAGAAATATTTCTTTTCCATCAAATTTTACTTTATCTGAAGAAGAAATTAATTGTCCTAGACTAGCATTCTTTCCATTTACTTGGATTCTTCCCTCAATAATAAGTGATTCTATTTTTCTTCTAGATGCTAGTCCATGCGAGGAAAGGACTTTTTGAATCCTTGATCTCATTTAAACAAAAATCTTTAGTTGTAAATACTAAGAATGTAGAGAATCTTTAGAAGGCTGTTCTATTTCATGCTCTTCCTTCTCCAAAGGAAGATTCATATCTAGTGTTTCTACTTCTGGAAGATCGGGAAGTCTTGGTAGTTCTCTAAGGTGTTGTAATCCGAAATAATCTAGAAATTCCTTAGTTGTTGAATATAACGAAGGCCTACCGGGGACATCTCTATGACCCACTACTTTAATCCAACCTCTCTCCATAAGGCCTCTTATTAGCTGGGTCCCAATGCTAACTCCTCTAATATCCTCTATTTCTCCTCTTGTAATGGGTTGTCTGTACGCTATTAAAGAAAGGGTTTCAAGCGTAGCTTTAGATAAAGACTTAGGTTTCTCTTTCCATAATTTAGCAATATAAGGTGAAAACTCTTGTCTTACTTGAAGTCTATACCCAGAAGATACTAATTTTAACTCCACCCCTCTAGTTAGAGATTGAAGCTCTATTTCTTTAAGAACTTCCTTTATTTCCTCTCTAGAAGGTTTTTCATTTTCTTCAAAGATTGCTTGTAATGCCTCTATCGTCAAAGGTCTTGAAGCGGATAAAAGTGAAGCTTCAATAATTTGTAGGAGTTTCTTTTGCATTAATGTACCTCTTTTATTCCTTTTATATGTATGGGACCAAATTCTTCAGACTGCACTATTTCTATTAAAGAATCCTTGATTAATTCTAGAACTGCTAAAAAGGTAACTACTACACCTAGTCTACCTTCTTGAACTGAGAATAAAGAAGAAAATTCTATAAAAGATTCTTTCTTCATCCTCTCTAAAATTTCGGACATTCGTTCTCTTGTTGAAAGTTGTTCAAAATTAATTAAATGAGCCTTAGATTGTTCCATTCTTTGCATTACCTCAGATAAAGATTGAGATAAGTCTTGGAGAGAGATCTCAACTACAGGAGTTTCTATCTGGAATTCAGGTAGTTTTGCAGAAGATGAAAAGAAATCTCTATTGAGTCTGGGAATTGCATCTAATTTCTCCGAAATCTGTTTGAATCTTTGGTACTCCTGCAATCTATGAATAAGTTCAGCTCTAGGATCTTCTTCAATTAGCTCTTCTTCATGTCTAGGGAGAAGCATTCTTGATTTAAGTTCTGCAAGATAAGCAGCCATTACTAGATAATCTCCTGCTAATTCAATTTGAAAGGCCTCCATAAGGTTTATATAAGACGTGTATTGCTCAGTTATAAGCTCTACATTTATATCAGTGATATTAATATTCTGTTTCTTAATTAGATAAAGAAGAAAATCTAATGGGCCTGCAAATGTATCAAGTAGAACCTCTAAAGCATTGGGGGGTACATAAAGATCCTCTGGTAAAGAAGTGACATTCTCCCCCTTTACCGTGGCTAAAATGAGCTCCTCTTGACGAGGAATCTTGGTTTTTATATCAACCATTCTTCCAATACTCCATGTATTGGAGGTTTATTATAGCCAGCTCTTGAAAAAAACGCATCTATGCATTTTTTCTTATGAATATCTATTAGTAATTGGATATCGTCTGTCTTTTCCAAAACCTCTAGCAGTAATCCTTACTCCTGGAGGAGCTTGTCTCCTTTTATATTCATTCTTGTCTATAAGATTAATAACTTCTTCGACAGTTTTTTTCTTTAAACCCTTGCTAACTATCTCTTCTAATGCTGCATCTTTTTCAACATATAACTCTATTATCTCATCTAGGATTTCATAGCTAGGAAGGCTGTCTGAATCTTTTTGATCAGCAGAAAGTTCAGCTGAAGGAGGTCTATCAATAATTCTTTTCGGAATCACCTCAGATAAAGAGTTTCGATAATCTGCTAATTGATATACCCAAGTCTTAGGAACATCTTTAAGCACCCCAAAACCTCCTGCCGTATCCCCATAAAGAGTAGAATATCCAACAGCAGTCTCACTTTTATTACCTGTGGTAAGTACCAATAATCCTAATTTATTAGAAATAGCCATTAAAAGAACACCTCTAGCTCTTGATTGTAAATTTTCTTCTGTCTTGTCTTTATCTTTTCCTAGAAAGGTATCCTTTAAAGATGTTTCAAAGGAATCAAATATCTTACTAATATCTATAACCTTATGGGAAATGCCCAGATTGGTGGCTAGTTTGTTAGCATCTACAATGCTCATTTCAGAAGTATATTTGAAGGGCATCATAAAAGTTTTAACTTTATCTGGGCCTATAGCATCTGCAGCTATTACTGCTGTAAGAGCTGAATCAATGCCACCAGAAGATCCTATTATTGCTCCCGAAAACTTGTTTTTTTGAATATAGTCTTTTGTACCTAATACTAGGGCATCATAGAGATCTTCTAATTCTGTCCTTACCACTTTTTCTTTCTTAATTTTATTATTAGAAATAAGAGATAGATCCGTATTATTAAGTTCTACAATTTCAGAATGAGTTTTAAAACTAGGAAATAATTTAGAACATTCTCCTTCTGTAGAAAAAATCATGGATGCTCCATCAAAAACCAGTTCGTCTTGTCCCCCTACCTGATTTACATAAATTATTGGAACAGAGAACTTCTTCGCATGCTTTGAAACTAGCTCTATTCTTTCTTTTATTTTATTTCTATGAAAAGGAGAGGCATTTAAATTTATTACTAAGTCAGCGCCTCTTCTCGCAGCTTGACGAATAGCTTTTGTATGCCAAATATCTTCACAAATGGTTAAGGCTATATGCTTGCCCTTAACCTTGAATAAACACGGTCCTTTTCCAGGTGAAAAATATCTTTTCTCATCAAAAACATTATAGTTGGGTAGTTCCTGTTTAAAGTATTCGTGCTGTATCGAGCCTTGATATATCACCCCAGCTGCATTAAAAAGTTTACCTTTTTTTAACCTAGGGTATCCTATAACGATGTGGATATCTTTATATGCTTTGCTTATTTCTTCAAGATTTTGGTTAACAGCCTTTAATAAATCTTCTCTATATAATAGATCTTCAGGAGGATAACCTGTTAAGAACATTTCGCTAAAAACTACAATATCTGGAGGCCTTTTCTTTCCAAAACCTTTTATACTCTTAATAACTAAATCGGTATTGCCTTGAATATCTCCAACAACAGGATTCTCTTGAACTATACCTATTCTGATTGATGAAATTGACATCCTTACTTTATATAAACTTCTTGGTGAATTTAAACAATAGGGTAATTTCTTTAGATTAAGGTATATATTATCATTGAAAAGTATTCAATATGACTCTTATATATGTAAAATGCCCTTCCTTTTAAAATAGACCAATGCAGTATCAAACTGATAATATCCGAATTTCTGGCATGGAAGAGTTAATGCCAGCTAATGATCTGATTTCTTTACAACCAATATCTGAAGCATCTTCAAAGCTAGTATTTGAAACAAGGTCTAGAATTTCTAAAATTGTCTCAAGAGAAGATAAAAAACTAATAGTTGTGGTTGGACCATGTTCGATCCATGATCCAAAGGCAGCTATTGAATATGCCTCAAAACTTAGAGAGGAAACTAATCAATATAAAGATAATCTTGAAGTTGTCATGAGAGTTTATTTTGAAAAACCTCGAACAACCGTGGGTTGGAAAGGTCTAATAAATGATCCTGATTTAAATAACTCCTACGATATAAATAAGGGTATAGCAATAGCAAGACAATTGCTTAGAGAAATAAATGATCTTGGAATGGCAGCTGGAACTGAGTTTCTAGATGTTATAACTCCTCAATATATAGCTGACTTAATATCTTGGGGTGCAATTGGTGCCAGAACTACTGAGAGTCAAGTTCACAGAGAACTCACCTCTGCTCTGTCATGCCCTGTAGGTTTTAAAAACTCTACTGGAGGGGGAGTTCAGGTAGCTGTGGATGCAATAAAATCTGCACAAAACCCCCACATTTTCCTTTCAGTTACTAAGGAAGGTCGTACTGCAGTATTTTCTTCTAAAGGTAATGAGGATTGCCATATAATTCTTAGAGGAGGAAAAGAACCAAACTTTGATAGTAAAAGTATAGAAGAAACTTCTTCCCTTCTATCTAAATCAGAACTTACTGAGAGTATTATGGTTGATATGAGTCATGGTAATAGTAAAAAACAACACAAGAAACAAATCGAAGTTTGTGAAAATATTTGTGATCAGCTTTTATCAGGTGAAAAAAGAATAACAGGAGTAATGCTTGAAAGTAACCTCGTAGAAGGAAATCAAGAAATTAAAAAGAAAAGCGATCTTATCTACGGTAAAAGTATTACAGATGCATGTCTTGGATGGGAAGATACAAGGAGCTGTTTAAATAAACTCGCAGAATCCCTTAAATAGATTGTAAATTCTTTAGATTTTTTCTTAAGTAGTACTTCAGAACCCTTGAGGTATCTTTTAGTCTCTTTATACTTACAAGTAATGAACCAATCATCTTCTATAAAAATTTCAAAAGAAATAGCTAAAACTTTAGGATTAAATCAGGCAGTATTACTGGAGATAATTCAGTCTATTATTCTTGTAAGAAAAATTAATGAAGTTTCTTTAAAAGACATACTTTCTGAGACACCCTTTTGGAACCAAAAAAAGGTTCAAAAAAACATAGAAAGTTTAATGTCAAAGGGTATTTTGAAAGAATTAAATAACAAAAATACTTTTAAATTAGGCTCTTATAACAAAAAGAATCAAGAATTAGTTCCTAGAACTTATACTAAATTTAAAGGTCATGAAAAAACTAATATTGAACAAAGGTGGAAACCAAGGCCTGAAACAATTCTTCAGGCTAAAGAATATGGAATACCTGATAAGTTTACTTACTCCCAATTAGAAGAATTTATCCATTTCTATAAAGAAAAAGGTGAACAAAATAGATCATGGGACTTAAAATTTCTTAGATACATAATTAAAGAATGGCGAAAAAGGGAGATAGAAGTTAATAAGGCTTCTAAAAGAAAGCTTATAAATAAAGAATGGCTACCTGACGGTGAAGCTCTAGAGATACTTTACAAAAGTGGTGTGACAAAAGAATTTATAGAAAATGAAATTCCTGAATTTACACTTTATTGGCAAGATAAAGGTGAAGCTTCTGATACCTGGAACTCAAGATTTATTTCCCATATTAGAAGGCAATGGGCTAGAGCTCAAAATTTAATTAATAATTCTGATCTACCAACTCCTATGGATAAAGCATGGTTACCAAGTAAAGATTTTTATGAAGTCCTGTCATTATCAGAAATTGATAAAGAATTTGCAGATTCATGCATTAAAGAATTCATACTTTATTGGCAAGAAACTGGTCAATCTCATAACTCATGGAATAGTAAGTTCTTTAGACATGTAAAATTTCAATGGGAAAAGGGATCAAAAAATTCCCACAACAATTTAAATAAAATAATTAAGGCTAATTGGTCTACTTATCAGCCGAAGGTTTTTACTAAAGATAGTCAAAACAAACAATCTAAGAAAAACATAAATACGAAGCTCAAACAACTTAAAGATAAATATAACTTTTAACTTTTTCATTTAGTATTTTAGTGTTATAGTTAGGTATAACACCTAAGAATTAATGAAAATTAGAAGAACGTATAAAACTGCTGCAATAACCTTTGTTTTAGCTTTTCTATGGCTTCTTTCTGGTCTATTGGTTAACAATGAAAGTAGCTCTAAAGAAATTGCAGACCTAGAAACAATCTCTTCAGTTACGGTCTTAAAGAGTGAAGCTAAATTACATTCAAAAAAAATTAAAGTTAGTGGTTTTACTGAGGCAGAAAAATTAGTCAATGTTAAAGCAGAGATTAGCGGAAGAGTAACAGAAACTCCATTTAGACAAGGAGAATATGTAAAAAAAGGTGATGTGATATGTCAACAATATATTGCTGGAAGAGAAGCCTACCCTAAAGTTTTTGCTCCTTTCAATGGATATTTAGAAAGAGTTTATGTTGAGAGCGGTGATTATCTTAATGTTGGAGGAGTTTGCGCTACATTAATAGACCCAAATCCTATGCTGATAGTAGGGGAAATTTCAGAAAAAGAAATTGCATTTGTGAAACTCAATACTCAAGCAAAGGCTAAATTGATATCAGGAAATGAAATTGAAGGACTAATAACTTTTGTCGGTACTTCTGCTGACAGAGCAGGTAGAACTTTTAGGGTAGAAATGAGCGTTGAAAATAACGACAGATCTATAAGAGATGGCATATCAGCAGCAATAACTATTGAAGCAAACAAGGTTCTTGCTCATAAAGTTTCTCCTGCAATACTCATGCTGGGGGATGAAGGTCAGTTGGGAGTTAGAACAGTAAACTTAAATAATGAAGTGGAATTTAATACCATTGAAATTCTAGAAGATACTTTAAATGGAATTTGGATTACGGGCTTACCTCAAACTTCTAGAATAATTACTTTAGGACAAGAATATGTGTTTCTAGGGCAAACAGTTAAAGTCAAGGAAGTTATTTCTCCAGAAGTATGAAAACCTTTGTTCTCAAAGCTATAGAAAGATCACGAACCTCTTTGAGTATTTTTGTTTTATTATGCTTATGGGGTATTTACTCCATGAATGCCCTTCCAAAAGCAACTGAACCAGATGTAACTTTTCCAGGAGTATTGGTATCGGTTTTCTATGAAGGAGTATCACCAGAAGATTCAGAAAGACTTCTCGTAAAACCCCTAGAGACTGCACTAAGAACTATAGAGGGCGTGGAAGAAGTTGAGTCTACAGCAGGCACGAGTTATGCCAATGTAAGAGTTGAATTTGATCAAGATATAGATATGGACCAAGCACTCTATGATACAAGAGTAAAAGTTGATGAAGTTAGACCTGAATTACCAAATGATGCTAGAGAACCAAGAATCATAGAATTTTCAACATCAAGGTTTCCTGTGGTTACTATAAGCATTACAAGCAATACCACTTCAGAAAGAGACTTAATGAAACTTACTAAAGATCTTCAGGATGAATTAGAAACAATTCCAGAGGTTCTATCAGCTGATTTACAAGGTGTTCCTGATGAATTACTTGAAGCTGTAGTGGAAAAATCAAAACTAGAATCTTATGGAATATCTATGGGAGAGCTTTTTCAAGCTATATCAAATAATAATAGGATCATTCCAGCTGGTTCTCTTGATACTGGTAAAGGTAGGTTTGCTGTGAATGTCCCAAGTGTATTTGCTAGTCTAGAAGATATAAATAATTTACCCGTTAAGGTATCAGGAAATTCAGTCATAACTTTATCAGATGTAGCTGAAGTTAGAAGAACCTTTAAAGATAGAGGGGGTTATTCAAGAGTAAATGGACAATCAGCTGTTTCTTTAGAAATAGTAAAAAGGAGTGGTACAAATCTTTTAGATGTTATAGAAAAAGTAAAAAAAGAAGTTGCAGAAGAAAAGAAAAACTTTCCTCCTGGAGTGAACGTTGTCTACACAAGAGACGAAACTAAATTTGTCCTTGAAATGATTTCAGAACTTCAGGGAAATGTATTAACTGCAGTTGTACTAGTAATGATAGTAGTACTTGCAGCCCTTGGATTCAGAACCTCCCTACTTGTAGGTTTAGCAATACCTTTTACTTATCTTTTTTGCTTAATGATATTACATATCTTTGATAAAGAATTTAATTTTATGGTCATGTTTGGAATGCTTATTTCTATGGGCATGACTATAGATGGGTCTATTGTAGTAACCGAATATGCTGATAGAAAATTAGCCGAGGGCATGAATAGAGTTAAAGCTTATTCTAGTGCTGCATCAAGGATGTTTTGGCCAGTCTTATCTTCAACAGTTACTACCTTAATAGTCTTCCTTCCTTTAATGATGATGCCAGGTATGGGTCGTTTTATAAGAATGATGCCAGTTACGGTATTTTGTGTTCTTGTAGGATCTTTAATATATGCCATTGTTTTTGTTCCTATTTTAGGAGCGTTGTTTGGTGGTCTTGCAAAGGAATCAGTAGAACACACAAATAATATTAGAAGGCTTGAAAGTGATGATCCTCTCACATTGCCTGGCATAACTGGAGCATATGCTAGAAAAGTACATCAATTCCTTAAAACCCCCGGTCAAACCATTTTTATTATAGTTTTTGCAATCGTCTTAATTATGAAAGTCTGGACAGATCATGGAAAAGGATCCATTTATTTTCCAGATGTAGCTCCTCAATGGGTACAAGTCAATGTAGATGCTAGAGCTAATTTTTCTATAGATGAAATACTAGACTTATCTGTAAGCGCTGAGGAAAAACTTCTTCCTAATGAAGATGTTGAAATGTTGTATCTAAGAACTGGATCAGGTAATAGATGGGGCTCTTCAAACCCAGACAGGATATCTACCATGTTCGTAGATTTCTATGATGAAAACGAAAGAGAATCAGGAAAAGATGGATACGCAATCTTAGAAGATCTAAGGGAATCTTCTACAGATACATCAGGTTTCCTAGTCCAAATAGAAGCAGAAAAAGCAGGGCCTCCAATAGGTCGTTCAGTCGATATAGATATTCTTGGAGATGACCCAATTGCTTTAGCGAGGGCTACGAAATTAATAAGAAATTATGTAGAGAATGAAGTAACAGGTTTAGTAGATGTTGAGGATACACTTCAAAAGAGAGGTGTTGAGTGGGAAATGGAGATTGATAAGACAAGAGCTGCCCAATTTGGTGCAAGCATAAATGATGTAGGGGCTGCAGTACAAATGATAACTAATGGTATTAAAGTTGGAGAATATAGACCGTTAGACGCCGATGATGAAATAGATATCAGAGTTAGATTTCCTAAAGAACAAAGAAACCTTGATGAGTTAAGTAGATTAAATGTAAAAACTGTCAAAGGTTTGGTGCCAGTTAATAGCTTTGTAGATCTAAAACCCAGACCTGCTACAGGAACAATTAAAAGAACTGATGGAAAAAGGGTTTACTCCATATCAGCAGAAAAAGAAAAAGGAGTAGTAGTCTCTGAAAAGATCAAGCAAATAAAGAGTTGGTTAACTGAAACTGATTTAGGTCCAGGAATAAATGTAAAATTTGGAGGCTTTGATAGATACAATCAGGAAGCAACAGACTTTTTAGTAACAGCCTTTTTCCTTTCACTTTTTATAATGCTGATTTTACTGGTAACTCAATTTAATAGTTTTTACCAATCATTAATAATTTTATCTGCGATACTCTTATCTTTTGGAGGAGTGTTTTTAGCTCTATTAGTGCTTGGAAGATCTTTTAGTACCATGCAAACAGGAATAAGCTGCGTAGCTTTAGCTGGTATTGTAGTAAACAACAATATAGTTTTAATAGATACCTTTAATGTTCTAAAAAAGAATAATCCAAATGTAGATATAATTACCTTAGCACTGAGAAGTGCTGTTTTAAGACTAAGACCAGTTTTCTTAACTTCCTTTACAACTATATGCGGTCTGCTTCCTATTGCAATGGGTTACAGCATAGATCTTATAAATAGACAGATAAAATCAGGCATGTACATCACAAGTTATTGGGAGCAAATGTCAGGCGCCATTGTAGTAGGTTTGGCAGTAGCTACTGTCTTGACACTAGTTGTTACTCCTTGCGCACTAGTTCTTTCAAATTCTTATAAAGACTTTTCTACTAAATTTAAGTTTTTAAGTCCTTTTACTAAGACTTCACAATCAGCAAATTAATTTTTTCTTGTTTTTATTTAAAGCTAACTTTAGAGTTATAAGGTTTTAGTATTTCTATGATGAAAAATAAGTCATTTTATATTTTCTTAATAACAGCCATGTTCTATGGATGCAACCAACCTTTCAATATATCCCATGAACGAATTGTTCAGGCTGATTTAGAGCCAGAGAATTGGATGGCCCATGGCAGAACTTTTGATGAACAAAGATTTAGTCCATTAAACCAAATAGATTCAAAGAATATTCAAGATTTAGGAATAGACTGGTATTTTACAACTGACACTAATAGGGGACATGAAGCATCACCTATTGTTGTTGATGGAGTGATGTTTCTTACTTCGGCTTGGAGTGTTGTATATGCTTTAGATGCCACCAACGGAGAAATGTTATGGAAATACGACCCCTTAGTCCCTAAGGAATGGGGGTATAACGCTTGTTGCGATGTGGTTAACAGAGGTGTTGCTGTTTCGAAGGGCAAAGTTGTTTTCGGAACTATAGATGGAAGACTGATTGCATTAGATGCAAAGAGTGGTTCTGTTCTTTGGGAATCCTTGACCATAGACAAGTCGAGACCTTATACAATCACTGGAGCTCCTAGAATAGTTAAAGATAAAGTTATTATAGGAAATGGAGGAGCAGAATTAGGTGTTAGAGGCTATGTAAGCGCATATGACCTAGATTTAGGAAATATGATCTGGAGATTTTATACCGTCCCAGGTGATCCTTCTCACGACTTTGAGAATCCTATATTAGAAGAAGCAGTGAAGACTTGGAAAGGAGGTAAATGGTGGGAAGTTGGTGGAGGAGGAACAGTATGGGACTCTATGGCATATGATCCAGAACTGGATCTTTTGTATATTGGAGTAGGTAATGGTTCACCTTGGAATAGATACATCAGAAGCCCTGGAGGAGGAGATAATTGGTTCTTGTCTTCAATAGTAGCTTTAAAACCTGACACTGGTGAATATGTCTGGCACTACCAAACAACCCCTGGTGATACATGGGACTACACTGCAACTCAACATATGATATTAGCAGATATCAAAATAGATAACGAAATAAAGAAAGTTATTATGCAAGCACCAAAAAATGGTTTTTTTTACGTAATAGATAGAACAAATGGTAGTTTCATTTCAGCAAAGAACTATGTTCCAGTGAACTGGGCTACGCATATAGATCCCATTTCTGGCAGACCTATAGAGAATCCAGAAAAAAATTACGAGAATAGAGTAGTCGAAGAAATAACTCCTGGACCACTTGGAGGTCATAATTGGCAACCAATGTCATATAGCCCTAATACCGGACTGGTGTACATTCCTGCTCAAGAGCTTTTCTTCAATTATGGCGATGACAATAATTTTGTTTATAACAAGAATACTTGGAATACAGGTATAGATATAAATGCTACTGTTCCACCAAAAAGCCAAGAAGAACTTAACGAATTATTAAATGCAATAAAAGGTCATCTAAGTGCTTGGGACCCCTCTGCACAGCAGGAAGTCTGGAGGTCTAGTTATGATTGGCCTTGGAATGGTGGTGTTTTAAGCACAGCAGGTAATCTAGTATTTCAAGGAACGACAGAAGGAAAATTTATAGCATATAAAGCTGATAACGGTGAAAAATTATGGGAAATTGATCTTCAAAATGGTATTGGTGCACCCCCTATAAGCTATAGTATTAATGGAGAGCAATATATTGCTGTAATGGTTGGCTATGGTGGTGCTTACGCTCTTACAGCTGGAGTTCCACCCGTTCATTCTGGTGGAAACATAAATGGACGAATTGTCAGCTTAAAACTTGGATCAAATAATCAGCTTCCTGAACCTAAGTCATATGCTGAAATGACTGAACCTCCTGCTTCAAATGCTGATATGGCAACAATTGCTAGAGGAGAATTTGAATATCATGAACATTGTCAATTTTGTCATGGTGCAGGAGCTGTTGGTGGAGGAGTTATTCCTGATTTACAACAAATGACAGAATTAACCCATAAAACATTTTTAGGGATTGTCCTTGGTGGAGCTCATAAAGATAAAGGAATGGTGTCCTTCAAGGAAATGATTTCTGAAGAACAAGCTGAAGATATTCATGCTTATCTTATTGACCAAGCTAATAAAACATACACACTTTTACATCAATCAAACTAATCTAGGATGTTTACTTCAAGGATGAAGAGATTCTTAATTGTTGGATATTGCTTTGTAGTAATTTTTTTTTCTGAAATTACATTATCCTCTACAGAGGAAGTGGTGGTGGTTAGCAAAAAAATAAAAAGCTTCAGCGACTGGTTAGATAATTCTTCTTATTTTTCTATTTCAAAAGATGATTTACTAAGGGTAGACCCTCAACACCCTAAAGAAATATTCCAAAGAGTTCCAGGGGTTTGGATTAGTCGAGGTTCTGGACAAGAACACCTAACAAGCATTCGTTCACCTGTTCTTACAGGACCAGGAGCTTGTGGATCTTTCTTGTTGTTAGAAGATAGCATTCCTGTGAGACCGAAGGGATTCTGCAACGTGAATGGTTTATTTGAACTATTTACTGAAGAAGCAACTGCTTTAGAGGTTATTAAAGGACCTGCAAGTGCTCGTTTTGGAGGAAATGCTCTTCATGGAGTAATAAATGTAGTTTCTTCACAACAACTATCAGATGAAAAGAGAGCTATGATAAACCTAGGTCCAAATAACTATATCAATTTAAGGTTTTCTTATGGAGAAAAAGATAAATTTAAATTCAAGTCATATTTGTCTAATACTAAAGGTATAAGAAGAGATTCAGGATTAAGCCAGCAGAAATTTCAAATAAGAACAAAATTTCCTATAAAAAACCTTTCCGGACAATTTAACTTGATTTTCTCTAATCTCAATCAAGAAACAGCTGGATATATCTACGGATTGCAGGCCTATAAAGATTCAAAAAAAATTAAAACTAATAACGATCCTGAAGCTTTTAGAGATGCGAATTCTATAAGATTTAATATAAAAGCTGAAAAGAAAAAAAATTCTAATCTATTTTCAATCCTTTCTTATTTAAGGAAAACAAATATGGAGTTTTTACAGCATTATTTACCAGGAACTCCTTTAGAGGACAATGATCACACCAGTATTGGGGTGATACAAAATAATATAGTGGATAAAAAAAATCACCAACTAATTTATGGAGTGCATCTAGAATTAGCAAAAGTAAACCTTTTCCAATTTCAACTTTATGATTTAACTAATAGCTCACCTTTTAATAATGCCGTAAGACCTAAAGGTTTTCATTACGACTATAAGGTTAATACAAGAATGGGAGCAATCTTCTTGGGTTTTAAAGGGGGAAAATTTAAGAACTTTTCTTCTGCCTTTGGGGATATTAGGTTAGAAACTCTGCATTACGACTATAAAAATAGGATGATTAGTGGAAATACCAGAGATGATGGGAGTCAATGTAGTTATGGAGGGTGCTTCTATAACAGACCTAAAGATAGAAGTGACACATACCAAGACTTAAGTTTTAGACTAGGTGCAGATAAGAATTTTGATAGAGCAAACTTCTTCATACAAATATCTTCAGGATTTAGACCTCCGCAAATTAATGAAGTCTATAGATTACAAAAGAATCAATTCGTAACTGATCTGACTTCCGAAGAAATCGTCATGTTAGAAAGTGGTTTAAAACTCAGATTTGACTACTTCAATGGAAAAGTGAGCTTGTATAAGAGTTCAAAAGAAAATTCTATTTTTCGAGACGCTAATAACTTCACTGTAGATGATGGTAAAAGTAAGCACACTGGTGTTGAAATATTTGGTTCAATACAGATAGCTCAAAGTATTCTGAACCTTTCTTTATCTTTTGAAGAACATAAATATAACTTCTCTTCATCCACATCCACTAAAGAACAAATAGTAAAGGGTAACTATGTAGACACTTCTCCCAAATTTAAGGGAAATATTTCATGGACTTTTAATATTAATGATTCCTTGCTTACTGAACTAGAAATAGAAAGAATGGGAAGTTATTTTACTGATGCAGCAAATAAACATAAATATGAAGGTCATAATCTTATGCATTTAAGGACAAGCTATACTCTAGAAAAAGGTCTAAGATTATATTTAAGGATCAATAATCTTAAAGATAAATTGTATGCTGAAAGAGCCGACTTTAATGTGTTTGGAGGGGAAAGATATTTCCCAGGAATATCAAGACAGACCTTCATCGGTCTAGAATATAACTTTTAATTATAATCTTATGAATAAAAAGAAAAATGACATAAATTTCGAGAAAGCTCTCGAAGAACTTGAAAAAATTGTAGAAAAGCTTGAATCAGGAAATTTAAGTTTAGAAGAATCTCTTAAATCTTTCGAAAAAGGGATTAGTCTAACGCGCAAATGCAGAGCGCATCTTTCTGAAGCAGAATTAAAAGTAAAAAAACTTATTGAAGAAAACGGAGACATGAAAACCGTCAACAATAAAGATGGTTAACTTTGGATCTTTGTTAGAGCCCTATCAAAAAAGAGTAAATCAAGCTCTAAATATTTTACTTCCCAAAGAGGGTTATTCTAGGTTATCTGATGCTATGCGTTATTCTGTTCTAAATTCTGGGAAAAGACTCAGACCTATTTTGGTTTATATGGCTTCAGAGTTAGGAGAAGAAGAAAATAAGGAAGGAGCAGATGATTTAGCATGTGCAGTAGAATTGATCCATTGTTACTCACTTATACATGATGACCTCCCTTCAATGGATAATGATCAATTAAGAAGGGGTAAACCCACTTGTCATTTAGCTTTTGGAGAAGCTACTGCAATTCTGGCGGGGGATGCGTTACAGCCCTTAGCTTATTCTCTAATAAGTGATTGCAGCACTATAAGCTCTAACCTTAAGATAGAGGTACTAAAGAGACTCTCATTTGCTTGTGGTTGGAATGCTATGGTAGAAGGCCAGATGAAAGACATAACAACAAAAGAGGACTTTAATTTATCAGAATTAGATCTGATGCATAATCAAAAAACAGGGGAATTAATAAAGACTTCTTTAGAAATTGGTGGGTTAGTAGCTGGGTTAGATCTAGAAAAACTTAGTAAATTGTCTATTTATGGAGAAAATATTGGACTTGCTTTCCAAATAACAGATGACATTATAGATATTGAATCTCCTAGTGAAATAAGTGGAAAGGACCAAGGATCTGACTCATTACACAATAAAACCACTTACCCTGCATTAATAGGTATGGAAGCATCAAAAAAGAGAGCTAAACAACTTGCTGAAAAAGCTGAACAAAATTTAAATGTCTTTTCTACAAAAAGCACAAAACTCAAAAAATTGGCTCAATTCATTATTCAAAGGGATCATTAAGACAATGAAGATATTTCAATCAATTCCAGAGTTAATCCCAAAAAATATCTTGCTTGATGCTATTAATAGTCCTAAAGACCTTAGAAAATTAGAACTAAATGATCTACCCCAATTGGCAGATGAATTACGAGAATTCTTACTTTACACAGTTGGACAAACCGGAGGACATTTTGGAGGAGGTCTGGGGGTTGTGGAACTAACTATAGCTCTTCACTATGTATTCGAAACCCCTTCAGATAGACTAGTTTGGGATGTAGGACATCAAACTTATCCCCATAAGATATTAACTAATAGAAAAGAATCTATGGCAACAATTCGTCAAGAAAACGGATTACATCCTTTCCCTTCGAGATCTGAGAGCACTTATGATTCTTTTGGTGCTGGCCATTCAAGTACTTCTATAAGTTCTGCTTTGGGGATGATAACGGCAGCAAGATCAAAAGGGGAAAAAAGAAATGTAACAGCAATCATAGGTGATGGAGCAATGACGGCAGGAATGGCCTACGAGGCTTTATCGCACGCTGGCTCTATGGATAAAAATTTACTTGTTGTATTGAATGATAACCAGATGTCTATTTCAGAGAATGTTGGAGGTTTAAGAAATTATTTAGCCAAAATATGGGCAAGTAAATTTTATAACCAGATACGAGAGGGCGGGAAGACCGTTTTAAGGTTTATTCCTAGTGCTAGAAGATTTGTTAGAAAAGCTGAAATACATACAAAAGGAATGATATCTCCAGGTACTTTATTTGAAGAGTTGGGATTTGAATATATAGGACCTATTAATGGACACAACACAATAGAACTAGTAAAAATACTTAGAAATTTAAAGCGCAAAGATAACCCTACTCTTTTGCATATTATCACTAAGAAGGGAAAGGGTTATGCTCCTGCAGAATCTGATCCAGTAGGTTTCCATGCTATTAATAAGATTAAACCTATAAAAAATAAAGAGTCTATAAAGAAGAAAGAGAAAAGCATAACTTACTCTGATGTTTTTGGTGAATGGCTTTGCCATAAAGCAGATTTGGATAGCCGACTAATGGCTATAACACCTGCCATGCGAGAAGGGTCTGGTATGACAAATTTTTCTAAACTTTTTAAAGATAGATTTTTTGATGTTGCTATAGCTGAACAACATGCTATAACTTTTGCAGCAGGTATGGCCTGTGAAGGATTAAAACCTGTCGTTGCTATCTATAGTACGTTTCTGCAAAGAGCCTATGATCAGTTGATACATGATGTTGCTTTACAAAATTTAGATGTATTATTTGCTATTGATAGAGCTGGTCTCGTTGGCTCAGACGGATCAACCCACCAAGGTTCCTTTGATATTTCTTTTCTTAGATGTATACCTAACATGATTATTATGGCACCTTCAAATGAGAAAATAGCATGGGAAATGTTAAATACTGGTTTTGATTATGAAGGTCCTGCATCTGTTAGATATCCAAGAGGAAATGGTCCTCAGGTTGGATTTAAAAAAGACAACAAAGTACTTGAAATTGGTAAAAGTAAATTAATTAAAAATTCAGAAAATAGTAACTTAGCTATTCTCTCTTTTGGATCTTGCTTAGAAGTTGCTTTAGAAGTGGGATCACAATTGGATGCATCGGTTATAGACATGAATTTTGTAAAACCCTTAGATACTATAAGAATTAAAGAGATAGCCAACAGTCACAAGCTTATAGTTACTTTAGAAGAAAATGCTGTGATGGGTGGTGCTGGTTCTGCAGTTACTGAATATCTAGCTAAAGGGAACTATAAGGCGGCTATCCTTAACTTGGGATTTCCAGATGAGTTCATAAATCATGGCACTAAAGAAAGCCAGTTGATTAAAGCAGGTTTAAATAAAGAAGCTATAGTAGATTTAATTAAGAAAAAAATAGAAAGTTAAAATTATTCTTTTAACATATGCCCCATAGACTCTTCTTTGACATCCAAATAATCTTTGTTATGTTCTGTTGGTTCAACTACTAAAGGGATTCTCTCCTTTACTTCTATTCCAGAATCTCCTAGACCCTTAACTTTCTCTGGGTTATTAGTCATTAACCTAACACCGTTTATACCTAACTCTGAAAGTATCTCACCACAAATAGAATAATCCCTTTGATCTGCTTCAAAACCTAACTTTTCATTTGCTTCAATCGTGTTTAACCCTTGGTCCTGCAGTTCATATGCTTTAATTTTATTTCCTAACCCAATCCCTCTTCCTTCTTGAGCCATATAAATTAATAATCCTTTCCCATTTTGAGCAATGATTTTAAGAGCTAATTGAAGTTGGTCACCACAATCACACCTCAAACTAAAAAGAGTATCTCCAGTAAGGCACTGTGAATGTATTCTTAATAGAGGGTCCTTCTCTAGATTCCCTAATGAGACCACTGAATGTTCCTTTTTACTTTCGATCTCTCTGAACACGGATATGGAAAACTCAGCCCAGATTGTCGGTAATTTTGCTTTAGCTACTAGTTCAATATTCAAAAAACTTCCTTATTTATCAATTAGAGAATGTAGTTTAAGCTAGGAGATAAAGAGTTAAAACTAAAATTATCGAAGTAAAAATACCTGCAACTACATCATCCATCATAACTCCAAAAGGCCCCTCCATTAAATCAAACTCTCTTATAATCCAAGGCTTCCATATATCAAAAAATCTAAAAAAAATTATTGCAACAATTAACCAAACCCAAGTTAGTTCAAAGAAGCTTAGTGGTAAGCAAGCTATCCACATACCAACAAATTCATCCCAAACAAAGAAACTAGGATCCTTAATATCTCCTGAAGACTGAGGAAAGATAAACAATCCAAAAAAGAAGGCCAAAATAATAAAGACAACATAGAAAGAAATACTTAAAAAACTATCTAGATTAGGATCTATCAATATCAAGTAGATTAGAGCAGCTAAAATACTAGCAAAAGTTCCTGGAGCTAAAGGAATTAACCCTGACCCAAATCCTATTGAAAACCAATTTAAAGGGTTTTTAAGATTTAAATTTTTTCTCATTTATTATTAAAAATGCTTATATCCTGACTCTATTTCTAACTCTAGCCCATCTTCAGAAATTACTCTTACTTCTCTTCCTTTAACCGTTTCTCCTATTACAGTAATAGGAATGTTAAGATCTTTTGAAATTTTATTTATACGTTTTTTTTGCAGAGGATCCGCAGTAAAACATATCTCATAATCATCGCCAGAGTTAATGTACTCAATTTTTGCTCTTTTAAGATCATAGAAAGGTATGTCTTTAAGGTAAACATTAGCTCCCAAATTACTTTCTTTACATATATGTTGTAAGTCTTGAATCAAACCATCTGAAATATCTATTGCAGAATTAGCAATGCCAATAATTTCTTTTCCTATAGAAATTCTTGCTTTTGGTCTAAGATATCGCGAGTTATTCTTTTTGAAACCTTTCTTCTCTTTGCGTAAAGACGTGAGATCATTCGTTGCACTTCCAATAGAACCCGAAAGAAATATTAAATCTCCTTCTTTCGCTCCTTTGCGACTAATAAATTTTCCTCGATCTACTATTCCTCCAACATGCACTGTTATAGATAAGCCTCCTCTTGTGGTGTCTCCCCCTATAAGTGGAATTTTGAATTCATCAGACACATCAATCAAGCCCTGTCTAAAAGAGGTTAACCAATCTTTACTTTTATCCTTCAGAGTGATTGAGAGCATAAACCAAGAAGGGGAAGCTCCACATGCAGCTAAATCACTTAAAGCAATTGCTACAGAACGATAGGCTATATCTTTTGGTTCCATCCAATTAAAAAAATGTACCCCCTCAAGTGCTGTATCTACTGATTGGACTGAATCTTTATTTTCTGGAGTGTTTATTAAAGTTGCATCGTCCCCTATAGAAAGACTTATTCCATTCTTTTTAAGGTAAGAAGAACCAATATCAGAGAAATACTCTTGAATTAACTCGTATTCACCTAAGGAGTTTTCAAACTCCAAACTTTTATTTTTCAGGAATTGATTCAAATAAACCTGCGGCTCCCATTCCCCCTCCAACACACATTGTCACAATGCCGTATTTTCCTTCTCTTCTTCTTAACTCCCTTGATATATGTCCTACCTGTCTTGATCCAGTCATTCCAAAAGGGTGACCTATAGCAATCGATCCTCCATTAACATTAAGTTTTTCCATCGGTAGACCAAGTTTATCTCTTATGTAAACTACTTGAGAAGCAAAAGCCTCGTTAAGCTCCCAAAGATCTATATCATCCTGATTCAAGCCAGCAGATTTCAGTAGTTTTGGAATTGCGAAAACAGGTCCAATACCCATTTCATCTGGTTGACAACCCACAACTGTAAAACCCCTAAAATAAGCAAGAGGATTTAATCCTAACTCTTTAGCTTTGTCTTCACTCATTACTAATGTTACAGAAGCCCCATCTGATAATTGAGAAGAATTACCAGCAGTCACGCTACCATTTTCAGGGTCAAAAACTGGATTTAAACTAGCCAAACCTTCTAAAGTTGTTTCAGGTCTATTACAGTTATCTCTATCTACTACTTCATCTATTTCTTTTTCAGCTCCAGTTTCTTTATTTTTGAGTAACATCTTAGTATTCATTGGAATTATCTCATCATCAAACAAACCTTGGTCTTGTGCTTTTGCAGTCCTCTTTTGACTAGATAAAGAGTATTCATCTTGGGATTCTCTTGAAACATTATATGTTTTAGCTACTTTCTCAGCGGTTGTACCCATGGCATGATAAATACCTGGTGAAGTCTCAGCTAGCTTTTCATTTACAAACATATGGGTATTTGTATTCCCTTGAACAGTACTTATAGATTCAACTCCTCCACCAATTATGCAATCAGCAAATCCGCTTTGAACTTGAGTCGCTGCCATAGCTACAGTCTGTAGGCCTGACGAACAGTATCTATTAACTGTCACTCCTCCTGCTTCAATTGGTAGTTTAGAAAGCACAGCAACATTTCTAGCTATATTATGACCTTGAGGTCCCTCTGGATTCCCACAACCAAGGTAAATATCTTCAACTATAGAAGGATCTACTTGAGGATTCCTTTCTAATAAAGCATCAACTATATGTGCCGTCATATCATCAGCTCGAGTTTGATTAAAGCCGCCTCTAAAGGATTTAGCTAATCCTGTTCTAACGCTGTCCACTACAACTGCATTGCGCATATTATTCTCCAGTATTTTATTAAATATATTTTATTAGGGCGGCTGATGTTAGGTGAGAGAAGCAGAATAATCAAGCAAATCAAGGGTATTATTTGTTACTTCATAGAGTCCTTAAACCACTCAGGAATAATATCGACGTTATATCTCTTTGATAATTTTAAAATAAATGGAATAGTTATTGGAGAAAAGGGCAATGAAGTCAACAGCCCAAACCCTAAGTCTTTTAATAATTCTTTGAGTTGATTATTAGCAATTTGTAAATCTTTCTTATCGGCCTCTCCTTTTGAATAAAGGTAAAAGGTTTTAAGCATTTCTTTATTAGACTCAGACTCATTATTAAAGGTTGCTTTTAAAAGCAATAAATAACGTATAAGCTTTTTTTTAAACATGAAGAGATTATAACTCTAATAAATTAATGTGTTGAATAAGCCAATTGATTACATCATCACAATTTGTAAATATAGATCTGTTAATGAATAAAACACAAAGGATTACCTTTATATCTGATACTCTCAATGAGATCTATCCTGACCCCCCTATTCCCTTATCTCACAGCTCTACTTTTACTTTGTTAATAGCAGTCATCCTCTCAGCTCAATGCACTGATAAAAGGGTTAACCAAGTAACCCCGTCGTTATTCTTAAAAGGAAAAAAACCTTCAGATATGATTAAAATGGGTAAGCAAAATATTCAAAAAATTATCAAGCCATGTGGTTTATCACCCCAAAAATCTAAGGCAATCTTTGAACTCTCTATTATTCTAATAAAAAAATATGGTGGAAAGGTACCTGAGTCTTTTGAAGAATTAGAATCATTACCTGGTGTTGGACATAAAACAGCATCAGTAGTTATGTCTCAAGCTTTTAATCACCCTGCTTTTCCAGTTGATACTCATGTACATAGACTTGCTCAAAGATGGAGACTTACAAACGGGAAAAGTGTAAAAAAAACTGAGGAAGATCTCAAGAGGCTTTTCCCAGTTTCAGAATGGAACAAACTACATATTCAGTTCATTCTCTACGGCAGAGAATATTGTCAAGCTAGAAAATGTTACGGTATAGAATGCCAAATATGCAAAGAATGTAATCCAAATAGAAAGAGTCGAATAATTACAAATAAAGCCTAAATATTCGGATGTGATATTGTATGGCCTTAGGTATAATTCTCTAAATCACAATCCCAAAAATGGAGTAAAAATAATATGTTGGAAAATTCTCTTTCACTTAAGGAATTTGATCCTGAAATATGGGAATCTGTTATTAAAGAATCAACAAGACAAGAAGATCATATTGAACTTATTGCTTCTGAGAATTATGCATCCAAAAGAGTTTTAGAAGCTCAAGGATCTGTCCTTACTAATAAGTATGCAGAAGGTTACCCAGGAAAAAGATATTATGGTGGATGTGAATTTGTAGATATTGCTGAAGACTTAGCTATTGAAAGAGCGAAAGAACTCTTTGGGGCAGATTATGCAAATGTTCAACCTCATTCCGGAAGCAGTGCTAACTTAGCAGTCTATCTAGCTCTTTGCTCTCCTGGAGATGTTATTCTAGGAATGAGTCTTGATCATGGCGGCCATTTAACACATGGAACTAATGTAAACTTCTCAGGTAAGATTTATACAGCTTATCAGTATGGATTGAATAAGGAGACAGGAGAAATTGATTATGAAGAAGTTGATTCTCTAGCAAGAAAACATAAACCTAAACTTATTATTGCTGGTTTTTCTGCTTATTCTGGAATAGTTGACTGGGAGAGATTTAGATCAATTGCTGATGAAGTAGGAGCTTATTTTTTAGTAGATATGGCTCACGTTGCTGGTCTTATAGCAGCTGAACTTTACCCCTCTCCAATTCCTTTTGCAGATGTAGTTACAACTACTACGCATAAAACTTTAAGAGGACCGCGTGGTGGTTTAATCCTGGCTAAACAAAATGAAGAAATAGAAAAGAAAATTAATTCCTCAATTATACCTGGCTCTCAAGGTGGTCCTTTAATGCATGTTATAGCTGCTAAGGCAGTTTGCTTTAAAGAAGCCTTACAATCAAACTTTACAACTTATCAGGAGCAAGTTTTAAAAAACGCTGAAGTCATGTGCAAAGTCTTTATGAACAGAGGGATTGAGATAGTTTCAAATGGAACAAAGAACCATATGTTCTTGGTAGATTTAATTAAAAAAGATATAACTGGAAAAAATGCTGAGGAAGTTTTAAGCAAAACTAACATCACAGTAAATAAGAACGCTGTTCCTAATGATCCCCAGCCAAGATTTATAACTAGCGGCCTAAGAATAGGCACCCCAGCATCCACTACCAGAGGTTTTAAAGAAGAAGAAATAGAGTTAGTAGCAGCTTGGATTTGTGACATATTAGATGATATTGGCAACGGGAAGTTAACTAATAAGATTACAGAGCAGGTTAAAGAGTTATGCTCAAGTTTTCCTGTTTATAAATAAAATGCATTGTCCATATTGTAGTTATTCTGATACGAAAGTAATTGACTCCAGACTAATTTCTGAAGGTCTTCAAACGAGAAGAAGAAGGGAATGTACGGAATGCGGAGAAAGATTTACTACTTTTGAATCTGCAGAACTTCTTATGCCTAAAGTTATCAAACAAAAAAATAATACTAGAGAGCCTTTCAATGAACAGAAATTAAGAGAAGGTTTATATAGATCTCTTGAAAAGAGACCAGTTGGAGATGAAGAGATAGAAAAATTAATAGAAGATATAAAAAAAGATATCAGAGCATCAGGAGAAAGAGAAGTTCCCTCTAGATTAATTGGAGAAGCAGTTATGAAAAACCTCAGAAAAATTGATGAGGTAGCTTTCATAAGATTTGCTTCTGTATATAGAAGATTTGAAGATATTACTGAGTTTAGTGAAGAAGTAGAAAAACTTACCAACGACTAACTATGACTGAAGAAGAAGGTCATATGATGCATGCCCTAGAACTTGCACAAAGAGGTTCTTATTTAGCCAGTCCTAATCCTCTAGTTGGGTGTGTGATAGTTAAAAATGCGAAAGTAATTGGTAGAGGCTGGCATAAAAAGCCCGGAACAGAGCATGCTGAAATTAATGCTCTATCTGATGTAAGGAGAAAATTTGGCACTAACGCTAGCGAAATACTAAAAGGTAGTGAACTGTACGTAAATCTTGAACCTTGTTCACAAAAGGGTAGAACACCCCCTTGTTGTAAATCTATAATAAAGTCAGGAATTAAAAAGATTTTTATTGCTTCTAAAGATCCTATGCAAAAAGGCCTAGAAGAATTAGCAACTAATAATATAGAAGTTAACTTAGGCCTATTACAGGATAAAGCTGAAGAATTAAATAAAGGATTCTTTTCAAGATTAAATAAGGGAAGGCCGATGATTACTTGTAAGTTAGCAATTAGTATGGACGGCGGTATAGGATTAAAAAATGGTGAGAGTAAATGGATCTCTTCTCTTGAATCTAGGAGTGATGTTCATGATATGAGAGCTAGAAGTGATGCTATATTGACTGGAAGTGGAACAATATTGAAAGATAATCCAAGATTAACTGTACGATTATTAGACAAAAATGTCTCTAGTTACTCTCAGCCTTTAAGATGTGTGGTGGATAGTGGTTTAAAGATTACTGGAAATGAAAATATTTTTTCTGATAATTTAAAAACAATCATTTTCTGCAACAGTGCTAAAAAAGAAATTAATACTCCTTCAAATATTGAGATAATAGAAAAACCAGATAAAGATGGCTTAGTGTCTCTAGTGGAAGTGTGTAAATACCTCGGTAAAACTGAGATTAATTATCTACTGGTAGAATCGGGACCTAGACTAGTAGGAGCTCTTCTTAAAGAAAAGCTTATTGATGAGTTTATACTATTCATTGCTCCAAAATTGATGGGAAAGGAAAAACTAAATTTTGCAAGAATTGAAAGAAGCATGAATAACATTAATCTTAAAATTCAAAGTATTGATGAAATAGGTGGAGACATTAAATTATTAGCTAGACCTCAATATAACTAAAAAAATGAAACTTAATACTACTCAAAATTTAATTTCTGATATTTCTGAGGGCAAGATGGTTATTCTCATGGATGATGAAGACAGAGAAAATGAAGGTGATTTAATTCTAGGAGCAGAAAAGATTACACCTGAGATTATCAATTTTATGGCTACTCATGCACGAGGTCTTATTTGCTTAGCTTTAAATAAAGAAAGATGCTTTCAACTAAATCTTCAACCAATGGTTAGAGATAGTAGAAGCAAGCAAGGAACAGCTTTTACAGTGTCAATTGAAGCAGCTCAAGGAGTAACAACAGGTATTTCTGCTTCTGATAGAGCAACCACTATTCTTGCAGCAGTTAAAAAAAATGCAAAACCTGAAGACATAGTTCAACCAGGACATGTTTTTCCTTTAACAGCATCAGATGGAGGGGTTCTTACTAGAGCAGGCCATACAGAAGCTGGATTGGACTTAGCTAAATTGGCAGGTTTAGAACCTGCAGCGGTAATAGTAGAAATAATGAACGAAGATGGAAGTATGGCCAGAAGACCAGATCTAGAAAGATTTGCAAAAAAGCATAACCTAAAAATAGGAACAATAGCTGATCTAATACACTATAGAAATATAAACGAAAAGAGCATTAAGAGAATCAATGAAACTTCAGTTTCTACAGAATTTGGAAATTTCAAGCTAACTGCTTATCAAGATTCCATTTTAAATAGGACTCATTTAGCATTAACAAAAGGTACAATCTCCAACAAGAAAGAGACTCTAGTGAGGGTACATATAAGCAATTCTTTACATGATGTAATGGGAATACAGGGATTTGGAAAAAGGTGGTCTTTCTCTAATGCAATGGAAAAAATAAATAAAGAAGGAATGGGAGTGTTGCTGCTGATATCTCAAGAAGAAACAGCAGAGACTATTTTAAATAACTTTAATTTTCTTAAAAGAAAGAAGAAATATTCTAGAAATGAAGCCCCAGACAATAGAATTGTTGGAATAGGAGCTCAGATTCTTAGAGATCTGGGGGTAAAGAAAATACGGCTTCTTGGTGCTCCTGTAAAATACCCTCTAGCAGGATTTGATCTTGAAATAACTGAATTTATTGCACCATAAACCTAAAGAATGTCAAAAAAAGGAAATATTTTAGTCGAGCCCTCTCACGAATCCAAAAGAGGGAAGTACGGTCTTATAACAACCCTGTGGAATAGAGACATAGTTGAAGTTCTTTTCAAGAATGCAAAAGAAGAACTCTTGAAACAGGGTGTGCATAAAGAAAATATTTTTCACTTGGAAGTCCCTGGTGCTTTTGAATTACCTTTGTCTGCAAAAAGATTGGGGAAAAGAAAGGACATAGATGCAATTATTGCCCTTGGAGCTATTATAAAGGGAGAAACTCCACACTTTGATATGATAGCTAATAGCTGTGCTACAGGTTTAATTAATGTTTCTTTGGATATTAATAAACCAGTAATATTTGGGGTTTTAACTACCAATAATTATGAACAAGCACTTGAAAGAGCAGACTCTAGAAAAGGCAATAAAGGGTCAGAAGCCGCTTTAAGTGCTATGTTACTTCTTGAGAACTTATCAAAAAATAAGTGAATATGCCTTCAACTATCTCACCAACAAGATCTAGAGACAAAGTGCTTCAAAGTCTATATGAAGCTGATGTGGGAAGTAATTTATTAGATGAAGTAATTAGTAATAGACCAAATGAAAAAAATAATACTTTTTTTCAGAATCATCTTCGGGGTGTTCTAAAATCTCTTGAAACTTTAGATAAAATTCTTGAAAAGAATTTACCAAGACCTCTTTCTCAACTAGACCCTATAGAAAGAAATATTCTCAGGATGTCTTTATTTGAGCTCCTAAATAATGAAACCAAAGATGTTATTGTAATAAGTGAAGCAATTCGTTTATCTAAAAAATATGGTTCTTCAAATGGATATAGATTTATAAACGCAATTCTAGATAAGTTAATTAAGGAGGGATTGGACCAAAATTAATAAAAATCGGTGATGACCATGCTCTCTCTTCAGTTTCGTTCAGACAATCCCCAACCCCCTTTCCTTCGATATCTCCACATAAACTTACTTTAATACATTTTCCTTCTTCCATCTCACAACCAAGAGTATCAGCATTTATAGCGAGACTGGGTGACTGTATTGCTCTCACATAATAAATAACTTCGCGATTTCCTATTGAAAATTGGTTATCTGTAAACTCTATTTCACATCCTTCTTGAGAAGGTTCACAATCAAATACCTTCCAAGGATCTTCAATTAAACCTTCCAAAGGTTCTTCTTGATACGACTGGGGTCTTATTCTGATTATTTCTATTCTTTGAATATTTTTCCTTATATCTGAAGGATTAAAACACTCTCCTTTACAAAGATTTGTAATTAAATTTTGTTTCCCAACTTCTCCAGAAGAACCCATACATCCTGGTTTTTGAAAATGTGCTCCTAGTGCTTTTACTCTAAATACAGGGTCCTTTTCCATGCCCACTTCAGCACCCATTGGGTAAACAGTTTCACTATTATGATTAATTAAATCAAACCATAATAAAATCCTGTCTCCACTCGTAGCATAAACTTCCCTTCTAGTCATAGAGTCCCATAAACTGTCTCTGTTCTTAAATACAGAATGAACAGCAACCAATCCTCCTGTATAAAGAAAGGAAGAAGCTCTTTCTGATTGTATTGATAATGTTGGTTCTTCATAAGAATTTAGATTTTGGGACCTTGGTAGCTGAGGTTCGTCCAATCTTGGATTAAGGAGAGCATTTCCTCGAGTGTTTTGTAAGTCTATTCGAGACTCAGAATTTAAAAATCTTAGATTCTCTTTATATCCAGTTCCTGGTCTCCCCTGATGATTATCACTTGAGCCAATAAAACCAAACTTATAATTTAAAGGGGTATCACCAGAAAAATCTGTTGAAGCTAATGCATATTGAACAGACATCTTAGGTCTATAATCAAAGGCTGGTAGGAAGCAATCCTTGCATTGACCTGAATCTATCCACTCTTTTGGGTCATAACCAGGAACTGTGAGAATGCCATAAGGATGAGACTTAACAAAATTCTCCCTTGCTTCTAAAGATCTTTTGTTGCACTCATCGTCTGATCCTGCTGCTATTCTGCATCTTTCTCTTATTATCTCACCTGCTTGAAAACAGTATGGTAAATAATTTTGGGTAGGTTGTTCACAGGAAACAACATCTTCTGAGTTAAAATTAAGAGGGGACCAAGATCTATACTCTTCTGAATTTCCATGTCCTGAATATATCTCAACTAGATTACCAAACCTAGGCTCATAATCTGAGGTATTGAGCTGGTTATCCCACGATGCAAAAGGGGGAGAAGTAGCACCCCATGCTGTTCCATGAGGGATAATCATTACCTCGGAGAGATAATCATTAAGCTTAGAGTATAAAGCCGAAGGTGAGTCCGCTGTTTCCATACAATTACTTGAATTGAATAGCCCTAATCCTTCATCACACCTTTCTAAATAGGAAGCTACTAAAGATTTATACCTCCAATCAAAATAATGTTTTCTATTTGGAAAGTCTAAAGCTACTGCAGCACTTATTATTAAAGGATTTGGATTAACAAAATTTTCAAATTGACCAGAATTAACGGCAGCAATAGGTTTGGGTGGTATTTTATTATCTTCAAGGCCCTTAACTATTATATTCTTGTGACCATAGTGCGTATTTGGGTTTGAACTAGTCTGAGTCCATTCCCACCCTACAAATGGTATAACTTCATTCTGATCTACTTCATTTGATATTGCTGCACAATTTTGAATGGAGTTTAAACTATCTTTCCATTCTCTTTGTGTAAGCCATTCTGCATGATCGGTAACAGCAAAAAAATCTAAAGAAGAACAAAATCTAGCAAAATTACATGCATCTGCTACAGGATGAACCCCCTCCCCTTGCGCTATAGGTAGATTAAGCATAAAAGCATCAAATGAAAAAGTGGTGTGCACATGTAAATCTCCAAAAAGAATTTGCTTTTTTTCGAAACCTTGTTTTTTTTGGTTTACTTCAATTATTTTTGATGATTGTGAGGTGGAAGAAAATTTGGAAACTTCTCCGGGTCCTATATATGATCCAAACCAGTTAAAGAATACTGCGGCAATTAAAAAGAAAAAGGGGGATAAGAGAATAAGAATCGAATAAAGAATAGTTTTTTTTGAGATCTTTATCATTATTCTCTAGCTAACTAGAGGAAGGATTGTTGCCTTCTAATAAGACATAATGTTTTAAACTTTCTGTTTCTACAAAATAATATTTCCTCTTTGGCTTTTCTTCCATAAGCTTTACTTTAAAGATTTCTCCTTCTTTTAAACTTTCTGTAAGGATTATTTTCTCTCCTCTTTTTATCTTATAGAGATCTCTTGAATCAACAGTAGCAAAATTAAAATTATCTTCATAAGAAATAATTTGTTTTTTTAATAAAATTACCTTATTGACATCTTTTTTATAATGAAAAAGAACTAACGAAGAGTGTTTGCGTGCTTCTAATTCATCTCCAATTTCGTAAATAGTTTCTTGCTCTGCTTGAGTAGACAGTGAAAAAAATAATACTAATAATCCAATTAAGTGTTTCATTTTCCTAGAGGATATTCTCTGATAATAGCATCTTCACGTCTAGGACCAGTAGAGATAATAACTACAGGGGCACCGCAAAGCTCTTCTACAGTTTGAATAAAAACGGCTGCTTTTTTATTTAGGTCATTAAAATTTGTGATCCCTTCGGTTAACTGATCCCATCCCTCTAATTCTATATATTCAGGTTTTACATCATCCAATGACATAGTTTCCAAAATATCTTCTTTAGAAAGTGGGCTTGTGTAGTCAACACAAATTTTAACCTTTTCTAAACCATCCAGAACATCTATTTTAGTTAAACAGATTCCATTTATTCCGTTTAAATATACTGATTGAGAAAGAAGAACAGCATCCAACCAGCCACATCTTCTAGGTCTGCCAGTTGTAGCTCCAACTTCAAATCCCTTTTCAGCTATGTAAGTTCCTATTTCATCTTTTAATTCTGTTGGAAAAGGACCTTCTCCAACCCTAGTAGCATAAGCCTTTGATATACCTAAAGAATAATCTATTTTTGTGGCACTTAAACCAACACCAGGAGCTATTCCCCCCAGTGAAGAATTACTTGAAGTTACAAAGGGGTAAGTTCCTAGACTATAATCCAATAAAGCCCCTTGAGCGCCCTCAAATAGGATACTTTTATTTTTTTTCTGTAAGTTTTTGACCTCACTGATTACATTTCCTACAAATGGCTTAAGTTTTTCAGCCTGTTCAAGGTTTTTGTCTAATAATTCATTAATATCTTCTTGCTGGTTTTTGTCATATCTTTTTATTAGAAAATTATAAATCTCTAATGCTTCTTCTAATTTAACTTTTAAGGTCTTGGGGTTATACAAATCAACAACTCTTATAGACCTTCTGCCTACCCTATCTTCATAAGCTGGACCTATGCCCCTCCCTGTTGTTCCAATCTTTGTTCCGCTTCTTGATCTCTCTCTAAGTTGATCTATTTTTATATGGTAAGGCTGAATAAGACAAGCAGCTTTACTCACAATAAGTCTTGCTTCAATATCACCAATGAATTTATAAGCATCGTTTATTTCTGAAAACAAGGCATCCAGACTTATCACAACACCTCTTCCCAAAAAACATTTAATATTTTTATGACATATTGAAGAAGGTAACAAATGAAAAACTATTTTCTTACCGTCAACTATCAGAGTATGCCCTGCATTGTGTCCTCCTTGGTACCTAACAGCAGCATGAATATCTTTAGACAGAAGGTCTACAACTTTACCCTTTCCTTCGTCTCCCCACTGCAATCCGAGAAGAGATATTAATTTACTCACTTTCTAAATCCAAATTACTATGTTCTGCTATTGCCAAGATATCTAAATCAAATCCTACTGCTGGTCTTAGTAAATCTTCTGTCTTACTTATGCCATCATATCGACCACCCTTAGCTAATGGATAACCAGCTTTATCTATGTAAGCTGAAAAAACTACCCCATTATGATATCTAAAACCATAAACCTCTCCCAAATCTATATGCAACTTAATTTTTTTATTTAATTGAAGGTTTTCTATTAAACTCTCTAAATAATCTAAATAATGTATTATTTCATCGTCGAGAACAGATAGTTTTGACTTTGCTGTTTCTATAACTTCTGTTCCTCCATAAAGTTTAGATAAATCAAGAAGCATATTGACCTGTTCAGATGTTAATTCCTCTGAACTAAGCGCTCTAATGTCTGATTCAGATTTTTTAGATAAAACTGATTCAACTTTATCAATATTTATAGTTGAACTTTTCTTAATCTCTTTAAAAAGGAATGAGGTTAAGCCAGCATGACCTATACTCAACGTTATTTCTTTAACTCCAACTTTTCTAAGTCCCTCTATCATCAAGTTCATACTCTCTAAATCGGCTTCAAGAGAAGGGTCTCCAAAGATCTCTGCTCCAACTTGTATGGTAGTTCTAGATCGGTGTATTTGAGATATTTTCTTCTTTAAAATGTCACCTACATAACAAAGTCTAACTGGATCCAAAGTATTAAAACGGTGGGCATCAATCCTTGCTGCTTGCTCACTTAAATCAGGCCTAAAAGATAATTGTTTTTCTGATAAATTATCTGCAAAAGAGAAGGCATAAGCCTCTAACTCTTCATGAGCTTCTCCACCAAGAGTCTCTGAAAATTCTAAAAGAGGTGGAATAATATATTCGTATCCTGAAGATATATATAGGTCAATTAAAACTCTTTTAAGTTTCTCAATCTTGAGAGATTTAGGGGGAAGTATTTCATCAAATCCAACGGGAAGGTTCCAACTTTTTTTCATTGGTTTATGTCTAAGGAAAAACCCTTAGATTAGTAATTTTAGTTAGGTTCTGATTTATCAAGGTACTTAAAAAAATCACTATCAGGATCTATTAATAATATATCTGATTTATTTTCAAATGTAGCTTGATATGCCTTTAAGCTTCTGGTGAAATCATAAAACTCTGGATCTTTTGAATAAGCTGATGCGTAAGTTGCAGTAGCAGTAGCGTCACCATCTCCTTTTGTTTCTTCGGCTTCTCTATATGCGTCGGCTAATATAACTGTTTTAGATTTATCTGCTCTTGCTCTTATCACTGCAGCGACTTCATTTCCTTGAGCTCTAAGCTCTCTTGCTAGTCTTTCTCTTTCAGTCCTCATCCTGTTGTAAACAGAATCACTTACCTGGGCTGGTAAGTCTATCTTTTTTACTCTGAGATCTATAACTTCTACTCCTAATTCATCTTGAGCAATTCTATCTAACTGAGAAGCAAGTTGGTTCATAAGCTCATCTCTTTCTCCAGATACAACCTCTTTTACTGTCCTGACTCCAAACTCATTTCTTAGTCCTGTATCTACTCTCTGAGCTAATAAGCGTTTTAATCTTTCCTCATCTCCACCAGTTGTTGTGAAATATTTTGAAACTTCTTTTATTCTCCATTTAACAAAAGAATCTACTATGAGAGCTTTCTTTTCTGAAGTTAGATACCTCTGAGGAGCAGCATCTAAAGTTAATATTCTGGCATCAAATTTTCTTACTGTATTGATAATTGGAAGTTTAAAGTGCAGGCCTGGCGGCACATCAAAGCGCACGATCTCACCAAAACGTAATAGTACTGCTCTTTGTGTTTCACTTACTACATACAGAGATTGTGTGAGCGCTATAAAAGATAGCAAAAGAAATATAGATAAAAATACTTTTAATTTACTCATTTTCTTCCATCCTGTTGTCTATTTCTTCTTCTTATTTCTTCTATAACTTGGTTGGTTAACTCCCTGATAGAAGTGGTTGAATTTGGGTTTGTACTTGGAGGAGGTAAAACTATATCTTCCTCTGCTCTGGCTGCTTGGGCAATCTTATCAAGGGGTAAATAAAGAATATTATTTCCTCCTTCTACATCTACCATAACTTTTGTGCTACTTGACATAACCTGTTGTACTGCTTCCAGATAGAGCCTATTTCTTGTTACTTCAGGTGCCTTCTTATATTCATCTAACAGAAGATTAAAACGGGCTGCATCTCCTTCAGCTTCTGCTATCACTTGCTCTCTATAAGCTTGTGCTTCTTGAAGCATTTTTTGTGCCTGTCCTCTGGCTTCAGGAACTAGACCATTCGCATAGGTTTCTGCTTCATTTCTTACCCTTACCTCGTCTTCCCTAGCTTTAATAACATCATCAAAAGCCTCTTGAACTTGATCAGGTGGAGAAGAATCTTCTATATTAACTATTACAACCTGCAGTCCAGTAACATATTTATCTAAATAAACCTGAAGTCTTTCCTTTACCATTTGGGCAATTAGTTCCCTTCCTGTGGTTAATGCATCATCCATAATTGTACTTCCTACTACGTGTCTTAAAGCACTTTCTGTGGCCTGGGTTAAGCTGTTATCTGCATCTCTTATCTCTAAAACATAATTCTCTGGATTAGTGATTTGATACTGTACTGAGACAGTAACGTCAACAATATTTTCATCTTTGGTTAGCATCAATGCATCATGTCTATGTGGTCTTACCCGTACAACATCAACAATCGTTCTACTATCAATAATAGGTGGATTCCATCGTAGTCCGGGACCTTTTGTCTCTAGGTATTCACCTAGTCTTAAAACTACTGATCTCTCAGCCTGTTGCACTTGGTAAATGCCCAATAGGAACCAAACAATAAGAACTAAAAAAATAAGAGAAAAGATATTCTTGGAAGAAAAACCTCCTCCACCACTGGATATTCCAAACCAACCGCTAATTTTTTCTTTAAACTGTTTAATAGCTTCGTCGATATCTGGGGGTCCTTCATTTTTTCCCCAAGGGTCTTTATTACCATTTCCGTTCCAAGACATTAGACTGCAACCTCAATTTTATTTTTATTTGAATCTACCAATTTTACTCCTTTTTCTAAAAGTAGTTCTTGAAGATATTCTCTACCCATCTTAATCTTTAATTGTATCAGACCTGATGAAGTAGAAGTTTTTTCTTCTTCAACATATCCTAAAGAATAAAGATTTGATCTTACTCTTCCTAAAGAAGACTTCAATGAAATCCAGCCAACAAAAACTTCTTTATTCACACAATGGATCATTGATTCTTGCAGGTTACTTATACCAAGTTCTTCTTTAGCTGATATCCAAACTTCTTTATCACCAAAACGGTAGTCTTCTAGAATATCTTTGTTACCTATTTTATCTATCTTGTTATTCACTCTCAATTGTTGAATATGAGAAATATCTAATTCATCTAGTAAATTATTAACTTCTTCTAGTTTATGTAAGTAATTCGAGTCAGAAATATCTACTACGTGAAGTATTAAATCAGCAGATTTTAGTTCATCTAGAGTAGCTTTAAATGATTCGATAAGTTGTGTAGGCAATTCAGAAATAAAGCCAACCGTATCAGAAAATAAGAAGGGACTTAAATTATTATCTTTATTCTTTCTTGTTACTGAATCTAAGGTCGCAAAAGGTTGATTAGCTACGTATTGGTCACTTCCAGTCAGAACATTAAATAGAGTAGTCTTACCTGAGTTTGTATAACCAATTAAGGAAATTAAGATGTTTTTGCTCTTTTGCCTAGAATACTTATTAAGAGTTCTTTGTTGGTGAACTTTATTAAGTTTTTTGTTAATAGTTTTAATCCTTTGATTTATAAGGCGCCTATCAGTTTCTAATTGCTTTTCTCCTGGACCTCCTCTTAAACCTATTCCCCCTCTTTGCCTTTCTAAATGGCTCCAGCCTCTTACAAGCCTAGTTGACAAATGTGATAATTGAGCTAACTCAACTTGGAGTTTGCCTGTGTGACTTTTAGCTCTTAATGCAAAAATATCTAATATAAGTCCAGTTCTATCTAAAACTCTTGATTTAAATATAGTTTCAAGATTCCTTTCTTGAGAAGGAGATAGATCATGGTTAAAAATAACCAAATCTATTGTTAAGTCTTTTACTTTATTTTTTATTTGTGAAATTTTTCCTTTTTTTATAAATGTGCTAGCTACAGGTTGTTCTTGCCTTCCTCTAACACCTGCAACTATATTTGCACCAGATGATAAAACTAATTCTTTAAATTCATTATGTCTGTCCTTTGCTAACCTCTTTTCTTTGCTGCCCGTTATCTCTATCTGAACAAGTAAAGTCTTTTGAGATGTGTCTTTTATATTTAAATACATAAAATATCTTAGAATTATCTCGCTTTAAGTATTTCTTCTTTAACTAGTGCTACTGATTTATCAATATCTTGAGAAACCCATATTACATTTTCCCAGCTTTTAAGCCATGTCATTTGACGCTTTGCTAATTGTCTTGTTGAAGTAACTGCTCTAAAAACCATCTCATCATATGAGAGAAATCCCTCCAAATATTGGCAAACTTCTTTATAGCCAACGCTTCTTAAAGATTTAAAGCTACTGTTAATATCTTTTTGAGACAACAAATTTTCAACCTCTATTATTAAGCCTTGGTTTAACATTTGATCAAATCTATATTGAATTTCTTTTCTATGAGCATCTCTGCTCTGAGGCTTAATAGCAAATTGAACAAAATTATATTGATCTGAAAGATGGTTATGGTTATTTTTTTTGTTTTTTTGCAAAGAAGACATTGGTTCTGTTGAGAGTTCATAAACTTCTAAAGCTCTTTGAATTCTTTGAGAGTCGTTAGGATGAATTTTCTCTGCAGATTTTGGATCTAATGTTTCTAGCCTCTTGTGAAGAAAAGGCCATCCCTTCTTTTCTGCTTCTTTGGTTAAAGAGTTTCTAATAGAATTATTTGCACTTGGCATATTTGCTAATCCTTTAAATAAAGACCGAAAATACATCATAGTGCCTCCTACTAATAGTGGAGTATTCCCTGAATCTATAGAATTTTCTATCTCTTTAATAGCATCTTTCCTAAAAAGCCCTGCAGAGTAATTCTCCTCTAACTCTAATTTATCAACTAACTTATGAGGATATTTTCTTAAGAGTTCTGTGGAGAGTTTTCCGCTTCCAATATTTAGATATTTGTATATTTGAACTGAATCTACACTAATAATATCAATGGAAAGTTCATCAAAGATAGCAATAGCAAGATCTGTCTTCCCTACTCCAGTAGAACCCATAATAGTAAAAATGTTTGATTTTCTTCCCATTAATCTAGTTTAAAAGAGAAAAGAGATTAAAAAAACATACCGACCGCTAAAAAACGGTCGGTTTAGTAAAATTAACTGATTAAGTTAGGTCGTAACTTCTTTCTTCATGCTCAGTAACATCTAGACCTTCGAGTTCCTCTTCTTCAGTAACCCTTAACGGTGTAAGCAAGCCTGTTAGTTTGAGTATTATCCAGGAAGCTATGGCTGTCCAAAGCCCTATAACTAGAATTCCCTTTAGTTGGATTAAAAATTGTTCCATAGGAAGCCATGTTTCACCTGCACTTGAACCCAGGAATCCTCCTTGTACACCTACAAAACTAACCATTATGATTCCAATAATTCCACCAACTCCATGAACAGGGAATACATCTAAGGAGTCGTCTATACCAAATAAACCCTTAACAGCTTGAGTGGCATAAAAACATATTATTCCTGCCATTAAACCAATTAAAAGAGCACCTTCAGGTCCAACACTTCCAGCTGCCGGAGTAATAGTTGCCAACCCAGCAACCATACCAGTAGCAATCCCTACAAGTGTAGGCTTTCCTCCTTTTATCCATTCTATAGACATCCAAGTAAAAGCTGCTGTTGCTGCACTGATATGAGTTACTAGCATTGCCATGCCTGCTAGTCCATCTGCTGCCCAAGAACTTCCTGCATTAAAACCAAACCAACCTACCCATAACATCGCAGCTCCAGTTATTACCATTGTCCGGTTATGAGGCGGCATAGCAGTTGAAGGGAAGCCTTTCCTAGGTCCTAATACAAGTGCTGTAACTAAAGCTCCTACACCACAAGTTAAATGAACAACCAAACCGCCTGCAAAATCTTTTACATCAGCAAGATAACCACCACCCCATATCATATGACAGGCAGGGATATATACTGCTGTAAACCAAAGTAAAGAAAAGATGCACATTGCACCAAATTTCATTCTTTCTGCAAAGGCACCTACAACTAATGCGGGTGTGATAATTGCAAAAGTCATTTGAAAAATTACAAATAGAGAATGTGGCATTGTAGTACCGGGAGCTAATGTATCTCTACCTAATGCTGTTAAGAAAAAAGCGCTTGTTCCTCCTATAAAAGCATTGCCTTCAGTGAACGCAAGACTGTAACCATATACAACCCAAGCAATAGAGACTATGCAAGCTATAGCAAAGCATTGCATTAAAACTGAGATAGCATTTTTACTTCTTACTAATCCTGCATAAAAAAGTGACAAGCCAGGTAAAGTCATAAATAAGACTAAAGCCGTCGAAGTCAGTATCCAAGCAGTATCTCCAGAATCATGCCCCTCAGCAGAAAGTGAAAAAGACAGAAGTGCTGTAGTTGTAATGAAAAATAATCTTTTTAACATAAAATCTCCTCTTTTCTATTTTATTTAAACTGCATCCTCATTGAGTTCACCGGTACGAATTCTTACCACTTGCTCCAAATCAGAAACAAATATTTTTCCATCACCTATCTTTCCAGTATTGGAAACTTTTGAAATGGCTTCTATCACAGACTCTGCATTTTCATCACTTACTGCTATCTCTAGCTTAGTTTTTGGAAGAAAATCTACTACATATTCTGATCCACGGTACAGCTCGGTATGACCTTTCTGTCTGCCGAAACCTTTCACATCAGTAATAGTTAACCCACTTACACCTACAGATGAAAGAGCATCTCTAACTTCATCTAATTTGTAGGGTTTTATAATAGCTGTTATTAATTTCATGTATTTACCTCCTAAGAAAGTGTTCCCACAATATGCGAAATTATTCTATAAGGATCTGCATTTGAAGCAGGCCTGCGGTCTTCTAAGTAACCATTCCAATTATGCTCTATTGTGTATATCGGAATTCTGATACTTGCTCCTCTATCACTAATTCCATATGAAAATTCGGTAATTTTTTGAGTTTCATGCAGTCCTGTTAGTCTTTTGTCATTATCTGATCCATACTCTTTTATTCCTTCTTCATGAACAGCACCTAATTTTTCACACAATGAAGTCATAAGTTTTTCGGAACCATTTGTTCTCATTTCTTCATTTGAAAAATTTGTATGCATTCCTGAGCCATTCCAATCACCTGACTTAGGCTTGGGATGAAGATCTACGCACACTCCAAATTCTTCAGCTACTCTATGTAGTAAAAATCTACTAACCCAAAGATCATCTCCTGCTTTTAATCCCTTACCTAAGCACTGGTATTCCCATTGACCTAGAGCTACTTCAGCATTGGTTCCCGTTACTTCGAGTCCAGCTTCTAAGCAAAGATCAAGATGGGCTTCTGAGATCTCTCTTCCAGCAACATTATTAGCCCCAACTCCACAATAATAATCTCCTTGAGGCCTTGGAGTTCCATCTTGCCAACCTAAGGGATTTCCCTTGATATCTGTAAAAAAATACTCTTGTTCAAATCCGAACCACCAATCATCAGCTACTAAACCTTCACAAGCTTTCCTGGTATTAGAAGGGTGGGTTTCGTGTTCGCCTGTATCAACCTGACACATCACCAGATCAGCTCCAAGCGGGCCTTCATATTGAGCTACAGGAATCAAGATACAGTCCGAGCTACTTCCATCTGCTTGTTGAGTAGAAGAGCCATCAAAACCCCATTGGGGAGGTTTATCCTCTTCAGTGACTTTTATTTTACTTCTTATTGAAGGCTCAGGTTGATATCCATCCAGCCAGATATATTCATATTTTTTCTTTTCCATTGACATGCTCTATTCTCCTTATAATTTTATAATCACCTTATATAATTACATGCAAGTTATATGCCAGGATATTTTAATGAACCTTTAATGAAATAAAATAAGATAGTGTCTAACTTGATGCAGAGAAGATAAAAATGCACCAAAAAGGGTCAGAAAAAGTTAGATTTAAGTGGTTTTTAGAAAATTATTATCTAGATATGGGGCAAGATGCGACAGGATTTTTTGTAATGCCCCTTTATTCTTTTTTGTAACCAACAAAGATGCCTCTCCTAATCTCTGTATTTCAGCTTCGTTATTTAAGAGATCTAAACAATAATTGGTTATATCCTTTGAAGTATAAATTATTTTTAAAGCTTCTGCTTTCTCTAGTTCCATAGCTACATCTTCAAAGTTCCTTAAATTTGGACCTGAACAAATTGGCTTACCTAAAGACGCTGGTTCAATAATATTTTGTCCTCCATGATCTATTAAACTTCCACCAACAAAGGCAATATCAGAAACTGAATAAAGTAGATTTAGCTCCCCCATTGTGTCACCTAATAAAACTTCAATGTTAGAATCTACTTGATCTTTTTTAGATCTCCTAGCTACCTTAAAATTCTTTTTAAGAATTAGATTGTACACTTGGGAGAATCTTTCTGGATGTCGAGGACAAATTATAAGAAGGGCATTATTCATACTCCTTAATAACTCTGAAAAGGATTCAAGTATTATTTCTTCTTCAGTCTCATGAGTGCTAGCAGCAATCAATATAGGTCGATTTTCTCCTTCAATAGACCAACTGTCTTTAATAGTGTTTGATATATTTGCAAGCTCACTAGGAATTTCGATTTCATACTTCAAATTACCACTTAACTTAATATCCTTTTCTTTAATAAGCTCATTAAATCTTTTCTTATCTGAGTTATATTGAGCAACAAGAAGGTCTATTTTATCTAGTGACGGGTTAATTAATGATTTGATATTAAGATAATTTTTTTTAGATTTCTCTGAAAGCCTAGCATTAATAATTCCTATAAAAATTTCCCTCTTATTGCATTCATGTATGATATTAGGCCATATTTCGGTTTCTAATATTAATAAAGCTTTTGGCTTCCAGAAATTGAGAAATTTCTTAATGCAATAAGGCAAGTCTATAGGAATATACTGATGCTTTATCCTATTCCCCATCGTCCTTCTTAACATTTCTGAGCCAGTAGGTGTTGTTGTTGTTACTAATAGATCTAAGTTCTGATAGGTATCCAATAAACTCCTTAGAAGAGGTAAAGAAGCATTAACTTCACCTACAGAAACAGCATGTACCCATAAAACATCCTTTTGACTTGATAGGTTTTTAACAAAGCCTAAGCGTTCAGGCCATCTTTTGAGATAATCAATGTTTTTAATACCTTTCCAGGCTAACCTCAAAAAGTAAAAAGGGCTAATAAAATAAAATAAGGCCGTGTAGATAAGTCTCGGCATATGGCTATGCTAACATATGATTTTCAATGAATTATATAAAACTCTAGTGAGGATAAATGATAGTAGTTACAGGAAGTAATGGTTTTATAGGGAGTAACCTTATACACCAATTAAATCAGCAGGGTTCTACGAACATACTTGCAGTAGACGATCTTTCTAAAAAGGATCGAAAAAAAAATATAAAAAATTGTGAAATTAAAGAATTAATGGACTCTAACGACTTTTATTCATCTCTAGAAACTAACTTATTGCAGAAAAAAAAGGTTAAAACTATATTTCACCAGGGTGCCTGCTCAGACACTCTGGAGTGGGATGCATCTTTTATTCTGAGGAATAATTATTACCTTTCAAAAAAACTTCTTTTCCATGCCCAAAATAATGCTATTCCTTTCATCTATGCTTCATCTGCTTCAGTTTATGGAAATGGTAAAAATTTCGTAGAGGATAAAAAGAATGAAGATCCTATAAATCTTTATGCATATTCAAAGTATCTATTCGATCAGTATGTAAGAAGTAAGCTAAGTAAAAACTCAAATCAGATAGTGGGCCTAAGATACTTTAATGTCTATGGACCAAATGAATCTCATAAAGAGAGAATGGCAAGCGTAGCTTATCACTTGAATGAACAACTTAAAGAAGGGGAGAGAGTCAAACTTTTTGAAGGATCAGATGGATATGCAGCAGGGGAACAGAGAAGAGATTTTGTTTTTGTTAACGATGTAGTTAAGGTCAATCTCTGGTTCATGAAGAACTCAAATATTTCTGGTATTTTTAATGTCGGAACAGGTAAAAGCCAAACATTTAACGAAGTTGCTAATTCAGTAATAGATTGGAACAAGAGAGGTGTAGTTAAATTTATACCTTTCCCTGAAAAGTTAAGAAATTCTTATCAAAGTTTTACTGAAGCAGATATCTCTAAATTAAGAAAAGTTGGCTATACCGAAGATTTTTCTAATATTCAGGAAGGAATAAAACTTTATCTAGATTCAAAAATTACTTGGCCTAGTAATGAATAATAAAAAAAAGAATCCATACAATTCTGAAGAAATTTTTAGTATAGGTTTATTGAATCCAAAATATCTATTTACTTGGGTTGGTTTGTTCTTTCTTTTTCCTGTAACAAAACTACCTGTATCTCTAATTCATAAATTAGGAGATATGCTTGGCTTTATTTTTTTTGTAGTCAGCAAGGAGAGAAAAAGAATAGCCTTAATCAATCTTAAACTTTGTTTTCCAAAGTTAGAAGAACAAGAAATTAATAAGTTGTTAAAAGAAAATTTTAAAAATTTAGGTAAAGGCATATTGGAGATGGGTATTGCTTGGTGGTCAAACCAAACCAGGCTACAAAATCTTATTACTGATTATTCCAACAAAGAATTTTTAAAAAAACCAAGTAAAAATAATGGAGGGTTATTAGTTTTAATTAAGCATTCTACCCACTTAGAGCTTGATTTAAGGCTAATTGCAAGCGTTTGTGAAATGGGCGGAATGTATAGACCACAAAAAAATTTAGTCATAAATTATTTTATGAGAAAATCCAGAAACTCCTATCTAAAAGGGGTCGTTTCAAACTCACAAGCCAGAAAAGGTATTGTATGGATAAAGAGAGGTCTAAAATTCTTTTATGCTGCTGATCAAGACTATGGAAATAAAGTATCAGAATATATCCCGTTCTTTGGTCATGAAGCAGCTACAGTTAAATTACCAGGTGACCTAGCTACTAGTGGACTTGAAATTATTTTTGCTAATGTAAAAAGAAGTAAATTTGGATACGCAATACATTTACATAAATTTAAGCAAACTTCTTCTAGAAAAGAATTCCTCATCCAAATGAATGAATACTACGAAAAAGTTATTTCAGAAGCTCCAGAAGAGTATTTGTGGGTTCATAGAAGGTTTAAAAATAGACCTGAAGGTGAAGAAAACTTTTACCCTTACTGGAAGAAAAGAGCAATAAGGAGACGGAAGGAAAGACAGAGATGAATTTAAAAGGAAGAACGTCAAAGTTAAGAGTCTAAATCTTTAATTTTTTTAATTAAATTACTAGTAGAGATTCCTTTTACCAGTTTAATTGTTTTAACTTGACCGCCTTGAGAAAGGACTTCTTTGGAACCAACAATATCTTTCACCTTATAGTCCTTCCCTTTAACTAGAACATCAGGTTCCAGCTCTTTGATTAACTTTAAGGGAGTATCCTCAGAAAAAGAAGTGACCCAATCAACTGAGTCAAGAGCGGCTATTTGTTTGGCTCTCTCATTTAGTTTATTGATAGGTCTTTTAACCCCCTTTAATTTTCTAACAGAGCTATCAGAATTTAAAGCGACAACCAGTCGGTCGCCTAACTTCTTAGCTTCCTCAAGGTAAGTGATATGGCCAACATGTAATAAATCAAAACATCCATTGGTGAATACGATCTTTTTTGAGTCCTTCTTGGCTTCTTTTACTAAGTCTTTGATCTCGGTTTTTGATAGAACCGAATCACTTGAATTTAGCCTAAAGCTGAGTTCTAGTAAAGAGGGTGAAGCCGTTCCAGATTTGCCGACGACAATACCAGCTGCAGCATTGGCTAATTTGACAGAATCTTCTAAGGTCATACCACTAGACTGTGCTGCAGCTAGGCTTGCAATAACAGTATCCCCGGCTCCCGAGACATCAAAAACATCTCTAGCTACTGTTGGGAAATCACTTCTATTGACTTTGCTGCCTTCCTTTTCAAACAAAGTCATACCCTCTTGACCTCTGGTTATCAACAATCCTTGAAGGCTCAGCTTCTTAATCATATTTTTGGCTTTGGTATTTAAATCCTGTTCGTTCTTTACCCCGCCTACCTCGGTAGAAAATTCTAGATAGTTTGGTGTAATGATGTAGGCACCTTTGTACTTATTAAAATTATTGCCTTTTGGATCAATAAAAACAGGTATATCTCTCTTTTTGGCTTGTTGAATAATGAAAGGAACATCATGAAGGGTTCCTTTTCCATAGTCTGAAACAATTACTGCACCAAAGTTCTTTAATTTCTTGGAAAAAAATTTTTTGATTGAAAACCATTCTTTCCGATCAAAATTTTGTTCTATGTCCAAACGCAGTAATTGCTGTTGCCCTGCTAAAAGTCTCAGCTTATGAATAGTAGTTTTATCAGAAGAAGTTAAAGAAGATTTGATCGACGCATCTTTAAGTAATGACCTAAGCTCTTTCCCGGTTTCATCTCTTCCTACAACACCCACAAGTTCTACCTTTGATCCTAAAGCTTTCACATTGGCAGCTACATTAGAAGCTCCTCCTAATCTCAGTTCTCTGCCCTCGGGTTTCAATACTGGAACAGGAGCTTCGGGGGAAACACGACTAACCGATCCCTTTAAATATTCATCAAGAATAATATCGCCGATTACAAGGATTTTCCCTCTTTTTAATTGATAAAGTTCCATAATTAAAATTATTTACTCATGAATTGATAGATACGGTCAATCAGAGT
>CAJWPI010000006.1 GCA_913045055.1 uncultured Gammaproteobacteria bacterium
CCGACACAAGGATTTTCAGTCCTTTGCTCTACCAACTGAGCTATCTGGGCAAAATAAAGTTGGGAATTGTATACAAATATCTTCTTCTTAAGAAGTTACTCTTCCCTTTCAGGTTTATAGCCCTCGGGTTTAGCATAATCTTTTCCAGAAAAAAATAACTCCATCTGTTCATTTAACCATTTCCTAGACTCTTTGCTAGTTAAGTTAATTTGACCTTCATTAATTAACATTTTTTGATGGTCTAGCCATTCAGTCCAAGCTTTTTTGGAAACAGTTTTAAAGATCTCTTCACCTTTAGGGCCAGGGTAAGGCGGAAGGTCGAGACCTGGCATATCAACTCCATATTTTTTGCACTTTACTAATCTAGCCATAAAATATTTATTTTTCTAAAAATCTTTTTACTGGGGAAGGCACCCCTAAACTTTTTAATCTTGTTTTTTTTATCCATTTATATTTTCTACTATTAGAGTTATGTTGCATACAGTTTTCTGCATTTAATAACAAAGGCTTTGCTCTAAGATTAAAATGGCTAAAGCTATGGTTTATTTCTGGTAATGATTTGAGTTTTTTCTGTTTGCTTTTAAATAAGGTTTGGTATTCGTTCCTCAACTTCTCTTTGCTACTTGATTCAGGAAAAGACCAGAGCCCCGCCCAAACACCTTCTTTGTTTCTTTTTTTTAACAAAATATTTTCATCTTTATCTATGGCTATTAACCAATAGACATTTTTAGAAGGTTTGGACTTTTTATCCACTTTTTTTGGAATGTCTTTAGTTAAATTCTTTTTAAAAGAAAGACAATCTTTCTTAACAGGGCACCTTTTACACTTAGGATTGGATCTTTTGCATATCAAAGCGCCCAAATCCATAATTGCTTGATTATAGATTGCACATTGATCAAGAGGAGTTAATCTCTCGGATATGGACCAAAGCTTCTTAATATTGGAACTTTTACTTAGATCTCCTTCAATCTGTTCATGCCTAGATAAAACTCTTTTAACATTGGCATCAAGAATAGGAGCTCTTTTATCATAACCCAAGGATAGAATTGCCCCAGCTGTTGATTTTCCTATTCCAGGAAGAGAAATAAGAGCTGAAGCTGAACCAGGAAGCTTACCATTAAATTTATCGACAAGCAGCTTGGAAGTTTTATGTAAATTTCTAGCTCTGGAATAATATCCTAGGCCTGACCAAAAACTCATCACGTCTTCTTCACTAGATTTAGCGAGCTCTTTAACATTTGGAAATCTTTTTAAAAAGGAGATATAGAAGGGGATAACAGTAGAAACCTGAGTTTGTTGTAACATGATTTCAGAAACCCAAACCTTATATGGATTCTTTTTTTGCTGCCAAGGAAGGTCTTTCCTCCCATCCGTTTTATGCCATCTAATTAGTTTGGTACTGAATTTCATAACTAGTTAGTTAAATTTTATAACACCTTCATATGTGTAGTTAACTATATCAGCTATAATGCGCCTCCTCTTTTTATAGGGATAGAGATATAAATGAGAAAAGCAGAAATAAAAAGGTCTACAACTGAGACCGAAGTTAACATAGTTGTAAATCTTGATGGTAAAGGAAAGACGTTTTTTGATACAAAATTACCTTTCCTAGAACATATGCTTGACCAGATAGGACGTCATGGAGTAATCGATCTTGAAGTAAAGGCTAAGGGAGACCACCAAGTTGATGATCACCACACTATAGAAGATATTGGTATATGTTTGGGTCAGGCTATTGCACAAGCAGTAGGTGAAAAAAAAGGTATACGTAGATATGGTCATGCTTATGTTCCTTTAGATGAAGCTCTCTCAAGGGTAGTTTTAGATTTCTCTGGAAGACCCGGATTATTTATGAATGTAGATTTTAAAAGTGACAAGGTTGGAAATATAGAAACAGGCCTTTTTAAACATTTTTTCCAATCTTTTTGTAACCATTCTTTCGTTACACTCCATATTGATAATTTCTATGCTGAAGATACTCATCATCAGATAGAAACAATCTTTAAAGCCTTTGGCAGAGCTTTAAGGATGGCTCTAGAACTTGATCCTAGGCTGTTAGACTCTATACCTTCTACTAAGGGTTCTTTATAAAAAGAGGGGTAAGAAGGTGGATAAAGTAGCTGTAATAGATTACGGCATGGGTAATTTGCATTCTGTAGGGAAGGCTTTGGAGAAGGTTTCTACTAAAACAAAGGTCATCGTAACTTCTGATAAAAAAAAGATTAATAACTCAAAGAGAATAGTAATACCAGGGGTTGGTGCGATTAAGGACTGCATAAATTCTTTAAAGTCAGAAGAGCTCTTAGAAGTCATTCTTGAGAATGTGAAAAAAAAACCAACTTTAGCAATTTGTGTAGGTATGCAAATTCTTTTAGAGAAAAGTGAAGAAAATAATGGCATTACAGGTTTGGGAGTATTGAATGGGGAGGTTAAAAGAATCCCGAATAGATCTGATATAAAAGTTCCTCATATGGGGTGGAATCAAGTAGAGCAAATTAAAGATCACGAGCTTTGGAAAGATATAGAAAATAAGAGCTTTTTTTATTTTGTTCATAGTTATTCTTGTTTTTCTTCAAACTCAGCCATTGCCATGACTGAACATGGTAAGAAGTTTGTTTCAGCAATTGCTGATCAGAATGTCTTTGCTGTTCAATTCCATCCAGAGAAAAGTCAAAAAAATGGATTAACCTTCTATAGAAATTTTTTAAATTGGAAAGGTGAAGTCTAATGTTAATTATCCCTGCAATAGACATTAAAGGTGGAAGGTGCGTTAGATTGAAGCAGGGAAAGATGGAAACAGAAAAAGTCTTTTCAACTGAACCTATAGAAATTGTTGAACTGTGGAATTCTCAAGGAGCAAAACTAATACACATAGTAGATTTGGAAGGAGCAATTAAAGGCAGGCCGATAAATGATCAGATTATCAAAAAGATTTCTAATTCCTTTACTAATATAGAGTTCCAAGTGGGAGGGGGTATAAGAGATATAGAATCAGCTAGATCTTACATTGATAATGGGGTATCAAGGGTTGTTTTAGGAACACAAGCAGTTAAAGAGCCTGAATTTCTTGAAAAATTATCTATGTTACACCCGGACAAGGTAGTCTTAGCAGTAGATTTCATTGAAAATCAAGTAAAAACAGGAGGTTGGCTACAAGAATCAGAGTTTACACCCAGAAAGTTAATCGAAAGATTTAGGGACCTTCCTCTCGCAGCCATCGTTATAACCGACATATCTAGAGACGGTATGATGCAAGGCCCTAATTTAAGATCAATTTCTCAATTGTCTTCATTATGTACCAGCCCAATAATAATATCTGGGGGAATTTCCAAACTAGATGACTTAAAGCCAATAATAAAAATAAATCATGAAAGTAAATATGAAATTATCTCTGGAGTCATATGTGGAAGGGCTTTATATGAACATTCTTTCACTTTAAAGCAAGCCATAAGTTTAGCTAAATAATTATTATGCCTGTAGCAAAAAGAATCATCCCTTGTCTAGATGTAGATAGGGGTAGGGTAGTAAAAGGGATAAATTTCAAAAATATTGTGGATGCAGGCGATCCTGTGACTATTGCTAGAAGATATGAAGAAGAAGGGGCTGATGAAATAACCATGCTAGATATAACCGCTAGTAGTGAGAATAGAGAAATTGTTTATAAGACTGTAGAAAAAATTGCTGGTGAAGTTTTTATCCCTTTAACAGTAGGAGGGGGGATTAGAAATATTTCAGACATAAAGACCTTACTAAGATCAGGTGCAGACAAAGTTAGTATTAATACAGCTGCAGTAGAAAATCCAGATTTTGTTAAAGAAGCAGCAGATAAGTTTGGATCTCAGTGCATTGTAGCTGCAGTGGATTCAAAAAAAAGAATTGACGAAAATGATTCTTGGGAAGTCTTTACCTACGGAGGAAGAAGATCTACTGGTAAAGATGTTCTTGCTTGGTGTTGTGAATTAGAGGAGTTTGGTGCTGGAGAGATTTTATTAACTAGCATGGATAGAGATGGAACCAGAGACGGGTATGATAACGAGTTGAATAAAAGTATCTCTTCTTCAATAAATATACCAGTTATTGCTTCAGGTGGAGCTGGTTCATTAGAACATTTGGTAGACGGGATAATTTTAGGTGGTGCAGAAGCAGTTTTAGCAGCAAGCGTTTTCCATTTTTCTGAATACTCTATAGAACAGGTTAAGCATTCCCTTTCTAGAGCTGGAATAAAAGTTCGACTAATAAATAATTAAGTTTCGATAAATCTTTTATCCCTTACAGTTCCATTTTCTTTAAAACTGTAGACAATAGGCATGCCCGTTTTAAGTTCAATCCCCACTACTTCTTCTGGGCTTAATTCATCTAAATACATAACTAGAGCCCTGAGAGAGTTACCATGAGCAGCTACTAATATGTTTTCCCCTTTTTCTAACAAAGGAAAAATGTTTTTATGGAAGTAAGGAAGAACTCTTTCTGCTGTATCCTTTAAGCTTTCACCTTCAGGAGGGTTAATGTCATAAGATCTTCTCCATATATGGACTTGTTTTTCACCCCATTTTTTTCTTGCTTCATCTTTATTTAAACCAGCTAGGCTTCCATAATTTCTTTCATTTAAAGCTTTGTCTTTCTTTATCTCTATATTGGCTTGATTAATTTCTTCTAATATTATCTCTCCAGTTCTTTGAGCTCTTATAAGAGCCGAAGTAAACAAAGTTGTAAATTTATGACCCTCTTGTTTAAGAGATTTTCCTGCAGCCAGAGCCTCCTTTTCTCCCTTTTGACTTAATCCGGGATTTTTCCAACCCGTAAATAGGTTCTCTTTGTTCCATTCACTCTCACCATGTCTGATTAAAACTAAAGTTGCTTCTTGTATTTGCATTAGATTAATATTTTATTGTAAAGAGAACATTCTAGTTTTCTAAGCTATATAATCATTAATTAGATATGGAAACCTTATTTTTATTCATTGGAGAAAATTATATAGTTTTCTTCCTTCTATTGTTTTTCATTTTGCTTTTATTTCTACACGAAAAGAATCAGGGAGGAAAGAAGATAGATTCAAATGAAGTAACTAGGCTTATAAACAAAGAAGATGGCCTTTTATTAGACTTGAGGTCTTCATCAGAATATTCCTCAGGACACATAGTAGGGGCTTACAATGTTGAACCAAAGCAAATCTTAGAAAAGATTAATTCACTTAAAACTCCTAAAGAAAGACCAATCATTTTGATATGTAGAACAGGCAGTAGTTCTAGTTCAGCAGGCAAAGAATTGAAGAAAGTAGGCTTTCAAAGTATCAACGTTATGTCTGGTGGAATGATGTCATGGCAAAGTCAGGGATTGCCTTTATCTAAATAGTTTGATTTAAATATAAATAAATAATTCTTTTCTTTCCAAAACAGCGAAACAAGAATGAAATATATAAAAATAAGAAGAGTTATGTTCCATTCTAAAACATTCTCTAGCCAATCATCCTCCTCTATAAGTCCGTAGATAGGTATTGAGAAAACAATAACTAAGCCTATTAGGTAAGATAAAAATTTCATAATCTTTAAATAAATAGAGTTGTGATTTTTTTTAGATCTAAATAATAAGTACACTTCCAAGACTTGACTTAGATAAGTTCCTAAAAAAAAGAAGTAAATGCCAAAACGCCTAAGAAGTTGATAAATATTTCCTTCCGAACCTAAAAAAGAAGCATAAATAATTCCAAAAATAGATCCAATAACCCCAGAAGTTATCATAATTTTTAGGGTTAACTTATGAACTTCAATCGAGTTCTTTATAAGGTTATAACTTAAAAGCCAGTAGATTGAAAGAAGCGTCATAACAGGTAATATGATTAACTTGAAAACTATGAATGATAAGCCCTGTCTTCCTGTTTTGCTGATCGAAGTGCAGCCCTCAAAATAAGGAAAACAAGTCTCTACAAAGCCTTCATTAACAGAAAGAATAAAGCTTACATTACCAGCAATAATTGCTAAGACACCTAGTACAAAAGGTATGGGCCATATTTTCATAGAATTATTCTATTTATTTGATTCCAATTTCTTTAATCTTTCTAGTAAGAGTATTTCTACCCCATCCTAGCAATTTAGCAGCTTCTTTCTTTTTTCCTTTAGTTTTCTTAAGAGCTTCTTCGATTAAAGTTTTTTCAAATTCTGGGAGAGCTATCTCTAAGATATTAGTTTCTCCCTTTAAAAGAGATTCTTTGACCCACTTTCTTAAAGTTTCAGACCAGTTTTTTTGAGTATTTGAAATTTCTGTTAGTAGTTCTTTTGGGAGATCTTCTATTCGAATTTCTTGAGAAGGAGACATTACAGTAAGCCACCTACATACATTCTCTAATTGCCTGACATTTCCTGGCCATGGTAAATGTAAAAAGTACTCTTCTACTTCTTTAGAAAGATATTTATTTTCTAATTCTCCAATTTCCTTAGAAGAAATTTTTAAGAAGTGTTTAGCTAGCACCGAAATATCTTCTTTTCTTTCATTTAATTTTGGAAGAATAAGTTTGATTACATTTAATCTGTGAAAAAGATCTTCTCTAAAAGTCCTTTTTTTAACATTATCTTCTAAGTTTTGATGGGTAGCTGCAATGATCCTTACGTTTACCTTAATGGGATCTCTTCCTCCTACTCTATAGAACTCTCCGTTTGAAAGAACTCTAAGAAGTCTAGTTTGTGTTTCTAAAGGCATGTCTCCTATTTCATCTAGAAAAAGAGTTCCTTCATTAGCTTGCTCGAATCTGCCTATTCTTTTCTCTTCAGCACCAGTAAAGGCACCTCTTTCATGACCGAATAGCTCTGCTTCTAATAAATCCTTAGGAATATCAGCCATATTTAAGGCAATAAAGGGATTTTCTTTTCTTAGACTGTGTTGGTAAATTGCTTTAGCTACTAACTCTTTTCCAGTTCCAGACTCCCCCACCAAAAGGACTGTAGAGTTAGAATTTGATAGTTTACCAATAGCCCTATAAACCTCTTGCATAGCAGCTGCTTCTCCAACAATTTCTACTTTCGTATCCGCTTCATCAAATTTAGTTTTCTTTTCTTTTCCTTTAATTGCTCTTCCAACTATCTTGACAGCTTCTTTTATATCGAAGGGCTTTGGTAAGTACTCCCAAGCACCATGTTCGTATGACTCTACTGCACTCTTAAGATCTGAATGTGCAGTCATAATTATTATTGGGATATTTATATTGCTTGCATTTACCTCATCTAATAACTCTATCCCTGTTGTTCCAGTCATCCTTATATCTGAAAGAATTACTTGAGGCGGATCTAATTTTATTTTCTTTAGAGCTTGATCTGCAGACTCAAAACTTGAAACTTCAAATCCTTCCTCAGACAAACTTTTTTCTAATACCCACCTTATAGACTCATCATCATCTATTATCCACACTGAATTTTCTTTATTCATCAGGAATTTCTAATATTTTTGGTAAAACTACCGCTAGTCTTTATTGGCATAAGTATAAAGAACTCTGTTTCTCCATCAACGCTATTAAACCCTACCGTACCACGATGTTGAGAAATGATTCCTTGTGTTATAGAAAGACCTAACCCAGAGCCAGTTTCTTTTCCAGAGATCATAGGAAAAAAAATTGATTCTTTAATTTCTTCGGGTATTCCTGGACCATTATCTTTAACAGAAATTTTACAAACAGTATTCTGTTTTATTTCTCCTATAAATTCTTGATGAAGGATTCTTGTTGATATCTGTATAGCAGCAGATGAAGTACTAGATAAAACTAAAGCTTCTTTAGCATTTCTTACTAGATTTAGAATTGCCTGTTCAAGAAGATAACTATCGATCATAAGCTCAGGTATGCTGGGGTCAAAATCTTTTTTAAAATCAATTTTATCCTTAAGGAGTTCTCGTTTCATTAGAGTAAAAACATTTTCTATTGGTAAATGAATATTTAAAAGCTTAAAAGAGGGCTTTTTATTCGGACCCAACATGTTATCAACTAAAGAAGTTAATCTATCTGTTTGATTAATTATTAAATTAGTATATTCATCTAAACCATTATCAAGGAGTTTTTGGTTCAAGAGTTGGGCCGCTCCTCTTATACCGCTTAAAGGGTTTTTTATTTCATGCGCTAAACTCCTAATAAAAGCATTAGTTATTTCTTGGTTAGTCTGTCTCCTCAGCCGATCTCTGATTTCAGATGAATATTCTTTGTTAATTATTTCAAGAAGAAGTCCACCCTTTATCCTGTCATTAGATAGGGGATGAAGGTGGTAATCACAAAGAATTTTTTTATTACCTTTAAGCAAAAGCAATGTATCTACTTTAAAGAAATTCTCTCTCTTTTTTAGACAATCTTTAAAAATTTTTGAGTTATCAGGTTCTTCATAAAATAGATTTATTAAAGGTTGATCTAGAATCGCACTAGAACTTGTATCAAATATGCTTTCTGCTGAGCTGTTCAAATACTTGATGCACAAGGTTTTGTCTAGGACAATTACTCCAGTACTTAGATCTGTAATGTAAGGAGCTTTTTCAACTTCCATCTTAATTTGAACTAATTAGTACAAACAGCTTAGCAAAAAAGCCCTTAAATAGGGCTAAAAATTAGCTATTATTAGGTAAGAAAATAAGAATTTAGTGCAAATGCACTAAAGTGGTACATATTTTTTTTGATAATCAGTTGCCAACCCTTCTTTTAAGGAATTGCTTAACCACTGTGAGAAAAAATAATTCCATTGATATTTTTCATCTTTACTAAACATGCGACTATTGGGGTATTTATACCTAGACCATAACAATATTTCTTTATTAATCTTTTTTACTTCTATCATTCTTAAATCATTAAAAATTAAAGCTTCTATTTCTAAATCTGGCACACTTTCTAAATAGTCGTTTCTTTGAAATATGTATAAAGTAGAAGTGTATTTAGAATTTCTTTTTATATTAATTGAAACAATTGAGTAATTATTTCCTCTAGGTAATTTGTATGAAAAAGAAAACGAACCCTCTGTAGTATTTAGAAGATCTATTATTTTTAGGTAGTTATTCTCATAAAGCTCAAACAAGTAGTCGAGTTTGTATTTAAACCTACTAACATCGTGACGTTTCTTGTGAATTCTATTTTTAATCATATGTAGTCCATAATAATAACGCAGCTACAGACCTATATGGTCTCCAAGGTTCAGCAATTTTTTCTGTTGTCAACTTATTGGGTCTAGTTTTAAGTTTCTTCATCTTCTGTATGGCAACCTGAATACCTAAGTCATTAGCTGGCCATGCATCTATCCTAGACATACATGCTAATAGGTAACAATTGGCTGTCCATTCACCTATTCCTTTGAAGCTAGTTAGTTTCTTAATAACCTCTTCATCTTCCATAGATTCAAGTTTTTTAAAACTTAATTTATTTTGTTTAACTGCTCTGGCTATACCCATACAATAATTAATTTTTTGATTACTCAAACCACAGGCTCTAAGATTTTTTTCTTTAGTGTTAAAAAAATTCTCTGCTGAAAAAGGAATTACTTTTTTTTCTAGCCTACCAAAGATAGCTTTTGCAGAAGCTACAGATAGTTGTTGTTCTGTAATAAGGCTGATAAGACCAATAAAACCCTCTTTCTTTTTAAAAGTTTGTACAACATTTTTATCCTTATCTAAAATATTTAGAAAATCTTTATCTACTTTTCTCAGATGTTGAATAGCTTCTTTAGTTGTGTTTTTATCTAGAAGATTCACCACTATTAATTCCTCTTAATTTTTATAGAAGATTTATAAGGCAAAAGCGTTCTACTCTCATTAGTGTAATTTTTTATATGTTTTTCTTCTTCTAAAAGGAACTTATCTATAGCCTCTCTGAACCTAAGATCTTTAATCCAGTGAGCTGAATAGGTCTCAATTGGCCAAAACCCCCTTCTTATTTTATGTTCTCCTTGAACACCCGGATCAAATCTTTTTAATCCCTTATCTATACAGAAATCTATTCCTTGATAATAACAAGCTTCGAAATGCAAAGAATCATATTCATCTAAACAACCCCAATACCTGCCATATAAATTACTAGAATCTAAGAAATTTAAAGCCCCAGCTACATACTGGTTAGAAGAATTCTTTGCCATTACAAGTAAAATAGAATCTGGTAAAACTGAACTAATTTCTTTAAAGAAATCAAGATTCAGGTAAGGTCTCATTCCTCTTTTGTAGTATGTAGCTTGGTAAAATTCATAAAATTTATTCCACATGCCCTCAGATATAGAGCCTCCGTCTAGTTTCTCTAAAGAGATAGACTGCTTTAAAACTTTCTCTCTCTCCTTTTTGATATTTTTTCTTTGTCTAGAGGTTAGATCTTCAAGAAACCCCTCAAAGCTTTCATAGCCATTGTTGAACCAATGGAAAGAATAGCTTGTTCTTTGACTAAAACCTGTTTCTTTATAGAAGTCTAATTCCTCCATTCTGGGAAGAAGTATGTGCATGCTTGATATGTTTGAGTTAGAAGCCAGCACTTCAATTTCTTTTCTTATTTTCTGAAGTGCAGGAATTCGTTTATTTTCATTTATAAGACACAGTCTTGGACCTTGAGCTGGAGTAAATGGAATAGCACTAACTAGTTTGGGGTAATAATCCAAGCCATTTTGGAAAAAAGCATTTGCCCATGACCAGTCAAAAATAAATTCTCCATGAGAATCGGTTTTTAGATATAGAGGCATTATTCCAACAAGGAGATCATCTTCTTTAATTATAAGATGAAAGGGTAACCAACCAGTGCCTTCGCCCACACAATTTGTGCTCTCTAGTGTTTTAAGGAAAGAGTACTGAATAAACGGATAATCAGAATCTATTACACTATTCCAGGCTTCTTCAGAGATGTTATCTATAGAATTAAGAAACGATATTTCCATTACAAATTACCCAAAACTGAGCCTAGGAAAATTATCAAACCATTCCAGTTATTATTTTGAAAAGCTTTCAAGCAATTTTTGCGGTCATAATTCTTTATAAGATTATATTGATAGATAATTAAGAAAGTTGTTGAGAAAAGGAAAATATAATAAATAAGGGTCAAAGATTGTATAAATCCTGCCAGACTCCAAAAGAACAAAGAAACACAGTGGCATAATAAAAAAGCAATTTTTACGTATGGTCCAAATGTTAAAGCAGATGACTGAATCTTTAGATCTAAATCATCCTCTTTGTCACTCATTGCATATGCAGTGTCATAGGCAATTATCCAAAAGAAACAGGCTGTAAAAATTAATATTGAAGAAGGGCTTATAGAATTTGTTTCTGCTGCAGAAACCATTATTACCCCCCAGGAAAAAGCAAATCCAAGAAAAATTTGTGGAATCTTAAAAATTCTCTTTGTGAGGGGATAAAAAATGGTAAGAAGAGCACCTAAGAAGGCAAGAAAAACTGTGAACAGATTAGTCCATATTAATAAGACTGAAGCCAAACCCAGGAGAGAATAAAATAAACAGAGAGCCTCTTTAGGAGATATATCGCCAGTTACTAATGGTCTATCCTTAGTTCTTTCAACCCTGCCATCAATATCTTTATCAAAATAATCATTTATTACGCATCCTGCAGATCTCATAAGAAAAGTTCCCAAGGAAAATATAATAATTAATTTAATAGAAGGATCTCCTTCAGTGATAATAAAGAAAGCACTTAAAGTAGGCCATAGCAGCAGGAGGGTGCCTATTGGCTTATGAAATCTAATAAGTTTAAGGATATTATTTATTTTTCTCATGATTTTTTATACAAAAAAATGTTTATTTATAGATACTTTAGTCCAGGTTTTAAATAAAGTTGAGTTAGAATGTCGCATTTTTAAATAATTACGGAGATTAAAACAGTGAAAAAATGGGAATGTATAGTCTGTGGCTTCATTTATGATGAAGAAGAAGGTCTTCCTGATGAAGGAATAGAACCTGGTACTGCTTGGGAGGATGTTCCTGAGGATTGGATATGCCCAGATTGTGGTGTAGGAAAGGAAGACTTTGAAATGGTAGAAGTTGGTTGAAATGACCCTAACCTCTAGAATAGTTATAGCTATGACCTTGGGAATTTTCCTAGGCTCTCTTTTAAAGCTAACTCATGATCTTTCTATCTTAGGGCCTTCTTTAGATTATTTTCTTTTAGATATAGTAGCGAATGGTTTTTTTGATATTCTGGGGCAAATTTTTATAGCCTCCCTAAGATTACTTATAGTTCCTTTAGTATTCTTTTCTTTAGTTTGTGGAGTTGTATCAATAAGTTCTACTTCTCAAATAGGGAGGATAACCATAAAAACTCTCGGACTTTACTTATTAACAACCGCAATAGCAATCTCTCTAGCTTTAAGTTTTGCAGTTCTTATCCAACCTGGAGTTGGAATTGATATGTCTATTCCTCAAGCATTTGAACCTAATCAAGCCCCAGGCTTAAAGGAAGTAATAATAGGAATTTTTCCTACTAATCCCATAGCCGCCATGTCGGAAGGGAATATGCTTCAAATAATAATTTTTTCTCTTCTTTTTGGTGTAGCACTAAAAAGCTCAGGGGAGTTTACTTCACCTCTCCAAAAAACTTTTGAAAGGTTAAATCAAGTAATTCTAAAGTTAGTTACTATTCTTATAGAACTGGCCCCTTATGGAGTGTTTTCGCTATTAATTACTCTTTTTGCTACACAAGGTATTGGTGTCATAGGAGATTTAGCTAAATACTTTTTCTTACTCTTGGGAGTTTTAATTTTTCATGGTCTTTTTACTTATGGGATTTTTGTCTCTTTTATTGCAAGACTCAACCCTTTAAGATTTTTTAATAAGATGAAATCAGTTGCCTTATTTGCGTTTAGTACTTCTTCAAGTAGTGCGACTATGCCTGTAACTTTGCAGGCAGTTAGGGATAAATTGGGGGTGAAATCCCCTGTAAGCTCATTTACTGTCCCCCTAGGAGCAACTATCAATATGGACGGGACAGCAATTATGCAGGGAGTTGCTACAGTCTTTATATCTCAAGCATACAACATAGATATTTCTCTATTAGGATATTTAATGGTGATAGTAACAGCAACTCTTGCTTCTATTGGGACAGCAGGTGTCCCGGGTGTAGGTTTAATAATGCTAGCAATGGTACTTGAACAAGTTGGACTACCTGTAGAAGGAATAGCCCTTATTATAGGTGTAGATAGACTTCTTGATATGACAAGAACAGCAGTAAATGTTTGTGGAGATGCCATGGTTTCTTGCATAGTTGGAAAATCTGAAAATCAATTTGATAACAAAGTATTTCTTTCTGAAAATTAGTGTTTTATTTAATTGATGATTCAAGTAGACTTTCGCCCACTCAATAAACCAACAAAACAAGTTAGTCCATCAATTTAATGGAGGAAAGATGATCGAATCTTATTTAATGTTACCGCCTGCTCTAGGTGTATTGGGCCTTTTAATAGCTCTAGGTATTTTTATCGTAGTTAATAGATACCCAGAGGGAGATGAAAAGGTAAAAAAAATTGGTGATCAAATCCATTTAGGAGCAATGGTATTTATGAGGCGAGAATACACTTATTTATTTTTATTTGTTCTTGTCTTGATTATCCTGAGCTGGTGGGCCTTAGGCACAGGAACCGCAACTGCAGTTTTAGCTGGAGCTTTATCATCTGCTATCGCAGGTTGGCTTGGAATGTATTCAGCAACAAAAGCTAATGTAAGAACTGCAACTGCAGCTTCTGAAAAGGGTGCTGATGCAGCACTCTCAGTTGCTTTTTTTGGTGGTTCAATAATGGGATTATGTGTAGCTTCATTGGGTCTAATTGGCCTTGGTCTTCTTTATTTATTTTTTGGAGGCGATCCTCAGACTGCTCACTCAATAGAGGGCTTTGGAATGGGGGCTTCCAGTGTTGCTCTTTTTTCTCGTGTAGGAGGGGGGATTTATACAAAAAGCGCAGATGTAGGTGCTGATTTAGTAGGAAAAATAGAAGCAGGTATCCCTGAAGATGATCCTAGGAACCCAGGTGTAATAGCTGACAATGTAGGAGATAATGTTGGAGATATAGCAGGAATGGGATCAGATATTTTTGAATCTTATTGTGGCTCTATGATTGCTTCAATTGCTATAGCAGCTACTTTAGGAAGTGCTGTTATGATGTTTTTACCTCTGGCCCTCACCTCTCTTGGTTTGGTTGCATCAGTTATAGGAATAGTAATAGTAAGACTTTTTTCTAGTCTTTCTCCTGGGGCAGCAATGAGAACAGGAACTATTGGGGGCCCAGTTATATTTGTAGTGGCGGCTTATTTTTTAATAACAGACATTTCATTCCTAGGCAATGAAGGAATTAATGTTTGGTTGGCCGTACTAACAGGTGCTGTTGGAGGTATTCTAATAGGCTTAGTTACGGAGTATTACACAGGCTCTTCTCCTATTGAAAAAATCGCTAAGTCAGGTGAAACAGGTCCAGCCACTGTTATGATTACTGGTTTAGCTGTAGGCATGCAATCTGTAGTTATCCCTATAGGCGTTATAGCTATAATTATCTTTATCTCTACTTCACTAACTGGTTTATATGGAGTCGGGATAGCTGCAGTGGGCATGTTGTCTACTGTAGGAATTACGATGGCAATAGATGCTTATGGCCCAGTGGCTGATAATGCTGGCGGTATTGCAGAGATGGCAGGTATGCCAGAAGAAACAAGAAAGATAACAGATGAATTAGATGAACAGGGCAATACTACAGCAGCAATAGGAAAAGGATTTGCTATAGGAGCAGCAGCTCTGGCAGCTCTAGCAATAATTGCAGCTTTTGTTGAGACTGTTTCTTACAACAGAGGAGAAGAGTTTGTATTGCTTCTTTCTGATCCTATGGTATTAGTTGGCATGTTCATTGGTGGAGCAATACCGTTTCTTATTGCTTCAATAACTATGACTGCGGTAGGAGATGCAGCATTTGAAATGATCAATGAGATAAGAAGACAATTTAAAGAGATTCCAGGGCTGCTCGAAGGAAAGGCAGAACCAGATACTGAAAAATGTGTAGATATAGCAACAACTGCAGCTCTAAAGAAAATGCTAATTCCTGGTATTATTGCAGTTAGTGCTCCACCGGCTGTAGGTTTTCTTATAAGCGCTGAGTCACTAGGGGGTATGTTAGCCGGCGGTCTTCTGGGTTGTGTTCTTTTAGCTTTAATGATGGCTAACGCTGGAGGCGCCTGGGACAATGCTAAGAAATATATAGAAAAAGGTAATTTGGGAGGCAAGGGAACTGATACTCATGCAGCTGCAGTTGTTGGTGATACTGTAGGAGATCCTTTTAAAGATACTTCTGGACCATCAATGAATATATTAATTAATGTCATGGCTATTGTTAGTTTAGTAATAGCCCCTCTACTTTAATTACTAAGGTCTTTTTTCATAGTAGTATGAGGTATTCCAGTATCTGATTCGTAAGGTTCATGTTCTTTATACCCTAAAGATAAATAAAAACTAATTGCATTTTCTCTTGCATTTAAAACAATTTGTTTAATTCCTTTCTTTTTGGCTATAAGTTCTAACTCTTTAACAATTTCAGAACCCAGCCCCTTCCTTTGAATGGAGTTACTTACTGCCATATATCTTATTTGGCCTTCTTTGGAGTTATTAAAGTGTAATCTCCCACTACCTAGTACCTCATTGTTTTGGCTTAAAACTATTAAATGGTGACTATCTTCTTCAAATTTATCTTTTAAAGTATCTCTTGGCATACCTAGAGGTTTTCTTAGCATCTCCCATCTAAAATTAAAATATTTGTCCCATTCTGATTTAGTTTCTGGCGACTTAATGGTGTAATTCATAAAATACCCCTTTATATATCCTAAAGATGAAAAAGAAGGACAATCTCTTTAAAGATGGCAATTTTAACGACTTGCCTTTTTCTTTCAATGAAGAAGTAACAGAAGTCTTTGAAGACATGATAGACAGATCGGTTCCGGGTTATGAATCTAGTTTAAGATTAATAAAGGATTTATCCGAGCATTACTTCCAATCAGATACTAATTGTTATGACTTAGGGTGTTCTTTAGGAGCCTCTTCTTTAAGTCTTTTAGAGGGGATTGGTAAAAGAAAAGGGCAAGTTATTGCTATTGATAATTCTAGTGCGATGATCTCAGAGAGTAAAATCAGATTTTCCAATTTTATTAAAACTGGAAAGATAAAGTTTTTGGAACAGGACATAAATAACGCTCAAATCAATACAGCTTCAATAATAGTAATTAATTTTGTTTTACAGTTTTTAGAGACTGAGAAAAGAGAGATCTTGTTAACAAAAATCTTTCAAGGCATGAAGGAAGGGGGCATATTGATATTGTCAGAAAAAATCCATTTTGATAATAACCTAAGAAATCAAAAAATTTACAGAATGTACGATAGGTTTAAATTAAAAAATGGTTACTCAGAAATGGAGATTTCAGCAAAGAGAGACTCATTAGAGGGGGTTCTTGTTACAGATCTTGAATTTTTTCATGTACAAAGATTAAACAGAATAGGATTTAAAAATATCAGGAAAGTTATGTCTAATTTAAATTTCATCACTTTAGTAGCAGAAAGATAATGTCAGAAATTTCAAAAAAATGGACTGAGATTATTCGTAAGTACCAAAAAAATATTTATGAAAGTAGGAAAGACAAGAGAATAGAAGAGTGGAATAAAATAATTTCGTCTTTGCCAAAATTGTATTCTTCTAAAGCAAAACTTCACGAAGAAGTTTTGGTTTCAGGGAAATGGGATTCTCAAGAAAAGATAATAGCTCGAGATCTGCTACTTAAGCTTGCGCCATGGAGGAAAGGCCCTTTTAAAGTTGGTGATATTTTTATTGATTCTGAGTGGAGGTCACATTGGAAATGGAAACGTTTTTTGGGGCTTAATATAAATTTATCAGGCAAAACTATTCTAGATGTTGGTTCTGGTAATGGTTATTACGGATTTAGAATGTTAGGTCATGGAGCAGAATTTGTAATGTGTCTTGAGCCCAACTTACTTTACCTAACTCAATTTAAAGCTATTAACCATTTTATTCAATCAAACAATATAGCAATGATTCCTGAAAGAATAGAGGAATTAACCTTTTCAGATAAGTGTTTTGATCTAATTTTTAGTATGGGCGTTTTATATCATCAACGAGACCCAGAAAAACACATGGAGAAGCTTAGATCTCATTTAAAAGATAGCGGAAGAATAATACTAGAAACACTAATAGTCCCCGAACAATATGGAGAAGGGCTTAAGACAGAAGGAAATTACGCTAATATGCCTAATGTAAGATTAGTCCAGACAAAAAGAGGGCTAGAAAACCTAGCCAAAAAGAGTAATCTTAATATTCTGTCCATATCAGTACCCTGCCAAACAACTACCAGAGAACAAAGATCTACTGACTGGATGCCATTCAGATCACTGTCTAAAGCTCTAAATACTCAACTGACCAAAACAATTGAAGGCTTTCCTAGGCCTGAACGTGTTTTTTTAATTTTAAAGAAATAAAATTCAAAAATAATTTATTGATTATGCATCTGAATAATCCTGCCCAGTGCCAATCCATCTATCGATCAGTATTTTTGCCTGACTTTTATTATTTTTAGCTATTGAAAATGCTTCTTTTTGAGCAGATTCTAAAAGATCTGAATCTCTAACTGGATTAGCAATTTTTAGGTTCATAAGACCTGATTGTTTTAATCCATGAATATCACCACCACCCCTTAGTTCAAGATCTTTTTCCGCTATTTCAAAACCATCATTCGTTTTTTCCATAGTACTAATTCTCTCTTGAGCTAAGGGAGATAGAGGGTCTTTGTAAAGAAGTAGACAGTTGGAATCTGTGTTTGCTTTTCTTCCTACTCTCCCCCTAAGTTGATGTAATTGTGCCAAGCCTAGTCTTTCTGGGTTCTCAATAATCATCAATGACGCCTCTGGAATATCCATGCCAACTTCTATAACAGTTGTGCAAACTAATAGTTCTATTTGACCTTTTCTAAATTTATTAATTATTTGCTGTTTTTCATCTTTCTTAAGGCGTCCATGTACCAAACCCACTTTAATTTTAGGTATCTGATCACTTATTTCCTTGAACAACTCTTCAGCTGCTTGTGCTTCTAGTTCATCTGACAATTCTATAAGCGTACAAACCCAGTAAGCCCTTTGTCCTTCTAGGCAAACTTCTTCTACACGTTTTATTACCTTTTTTCTCATAGAATTAGGTCTGGAAAAAGTTTTTACTGGAATCCTCCCAGGAGGGAGTTCATCTATAATTGAAGTTTCCAAAGAACCATAAACTGTCATAGAAAGAGTTCTTGGTATTGGCGTTGCAGTCATAATCAGCTGATGAGGGCTTTGTTTAGCACTTCCACCTTTCTCTAGTAGTGAAAAGCGTTGATGAACTCCAAATCTATGTTGCTCATCAATAATTGTTAAACCTACACTACTAAAAATAACATCTTCCTGGAAAAGAGCGTGTGTCCCTATAAGAATATCAGTAACTCCATTACTTAATTCTTCTAAAACTCTTTTTCTATCTTTAGCTTTTGTAGAACCTAATAAGATATCAACTTTTATATCAAGTTTACTAAACCAATTTGATATATTTTCATAATGCTGTTCTGAGAGAAGTTCTGTTGGACACATAAAAGCCGTTTGATAGCCATTTTGCTTGGCTTGTAGAGCTGCAAGGGCGGATATAACAGTTTTTCCTGAACCAACATCACCTTGAAGCAGCCTTCTCATTGGTGTTTCTTTATTAAAGTCTTTTTTTATCTCACTCCAAACTTTATCCTGGGCTTCAGTAAGAACAAACCCAAGAGAATCAATAAACTCTTTTTCTTTTGAAGATGAAACTTTCATTGAAGGTCCTCTCCTTTTTTCTGTTTCCCTTTTGAGCATGCCTGCACACAATATATGTGCTACTAATTCCTCTTTTATCAGTTTTCTTTGTGCAGGGTGTTGACCTGATGCAAGCATATCTATATCAGCGTCTGCAGGAGGGTTGTGAATAAACGCTAATGCTCCCAAAAGGTTATCAAAATTATTTTCAGAATTTTTCTCCCATTTTTCTTTCAAAAGATTCTTTTGTTCACAATAAAGTAGCGCTCCTTGAATAATTCTTCTCATTCTCCCTTGTTGAAGACTAGAAGTTAAAGGATAAATAGGGGTTAAATTCTTTTCTATTGCCAGAGGTTCTTCTTTAGAAAACACTGAATATTGGGGATGTATCATCTCTTTTCCATTGCGACCATGTCTTATTGCTCCAAAACATCTAATAAAATAACCTTCTTTAAGATTTTTATGTTGAGCAAAAGCAAAATTAAACATTCTCATAGTTATTCTTCCAGAGCCATCAAAAATCTCAGTGATTAACATCCTTTTTCCTCTAAAAATTAAGGTTGATTTAATTATTTCTCCCTCTATTACTATTGGTAATTCATAAGGGGCATCGCTGATCTTAGTAATTTCTGTCCTATCTTCATATCTGTAAGGAAGATGAAACACAGCATCTTCTATAAGCTCTATTCCGAGAATGGATAGTGATTGAGCAATTTTGGGACCCACTCCCTTAAGCTTTATTATTGAGTGGTCTTTAGTATTGCCTTTGGGCATGGACTAATAACTATAAGAATCTTCTTTAACAATTATTCCTTCAACTTCTATTAAAGAGTTTAATGGAAGTTTTGCAACTTCTATCGTAGATCTTGCAGGATATGGTTCCTTAAAATATTCCTTCATAATCTCATTAACAGAGGAGAAGATTGCCAGGTCTTGTAGAAAGATATTTAATTTTACAATATCATCTAAAGAAGCATTGGCAGCTTCACACACAGACCTTAAGTTCTTAAAAACTTGTTCAATTTGTTCTTCCTTTCCTACTACTAATTCTGAAGTTTTTGGGTCGATTGGAATCTGCCCAGAGAGATATACTGTATTCGCTATACCTATAGCTTGAGAGTATGTTCCTAAAGCTTTAGGGGCTTTTAATGTATTGATTTTCTTTTTCATAATTTATTTAGTGTAATCTTTCTTCATGTCTATTTTCTTGATCATGCAGTCTTTTAGCTGACAAGACCAAGGACATTGATCTAAGACTTCTTAATAATCTGGCCAGATGATCTCTTCCTTTGACTTGGACACCGAATATAAAATCAGAAGTACCAGAACCTGATTCAGGAGATACTTGAAGCGAATCGATGTTTGTTTCCATGTTCGCGATAGTTGTAGAAATTGTTGCTAGGACCCCGGGTTCATCTTTAGTTAATATTTTTATTTTTGTTGAGAAGAAGTTATTTAGATCATCATGCCAATTAATAGGGAAACATTGCGAGGGGTCTTTTCTCACTGCTAAAATATTTTTACATCTTTCCTGATGAACAACCAAGCCCCTTTCAGCTGTAAAATGGCCTATAACTGAATCTCCTGGGATGGGTCTACAACAAGTCGCATAATTTACAACTAAGCCCTCTGACCCTGTGATTTCAAGAGGTATGAGTTTATTTTTTTTATTTAGCTTGTCTTTACTTAAGTAACCAGAGATTTGATTTGCAACAATATTACCAACTCTTTTTCCTAGACCAATTTCCTCTAAAAGAAGGTTCAAACTTCTTGTACCTATGGCATCTAAAGCATTCCTCAGATCTTTTTTATCTATTTTTTTGAGGTCTAGGTTTAATGACAAGAGATGTTGATCTAAGAACCTTTTCCCCAATATCCTAGCCTCTGAAGTTTTTAAATTGCTCAAATAGTTTCTTATTCTATTTCTTGCACGTGATGTTTTTACAAAATTGAGCCAAGTTGGAGAGGTTTGTGGTAAAGAATCTGTAATAATTTCTACTGTTTGACCATTTTCAAGTGAAATACTTAAGGGTGCTAATTTCCTATTTATTCTGCACGCTTTACAGTGAAGACCTATATCTGTATGAACAGCGAAAGCAAAGTCAACAGGTGTTGATCCTGAACTCATTTCAATAATTTCTCCTTGAGGAGTAAAGACATAAATTTCATCGGGAAAAATATCTGTTTTAATAGATTCAATAAAGTCATGGGAGTTATCAAAATTTTCTCTCATTTCTAGTAATCCTGCTACCCACCTTCTAGCCTTGTTTTGAGGATCTATAGAATTACTGTTGCCTGATTTGTATATCCAGTGAGATGCAATACCATTTTCAGCAACCTCATTCATATCTTCTGTTTTAATTTGTACTTCTATTGCTTGGCCATTGTCTCCTATGACTCCAGTATGCACAGATTGATAACCGTTGGACTTGGGCATTGCGATATAGTCTTTGAATCTACCTTCTATTGGTTTATATAAGCTATGTACAGAGCCTATTGCCTTGTAACAATTCTCTGGAGAATCAACTATCACCTTAAAGGCATAAACATCCATAATCTCTTGAAAAGACCTATTTCTTTCTTTCATTTTTCTATAAATGCTATAAACATGCTTTTCTCTTCCTTCTATATAGGCAGGTACACCTTGTTCTAGGAATCTTTTTTGTAATTTTTTTTGTATTTTTTTTAACGATCCCCTTTTCCCCCCTCTGTTCTTTTTAATTGAAGAGGAAAGCAAAGAATATCTGGTTGGGTATATTGTTTTAAAAGCCAAATCCTCTAACTCTCTATAAACATTGTTCATCCCTATTCTATGGGCTAAATTTCCATATATCTCAAGAGTTTCTTTCGCAACTGCAACTTGTTTCTCTCTATCAAGGTAATTAATGGTACGCATATTATGTAGTCTGTCAGCTAGCTTTAATACAATAACTCTTATATCTTTTGACATAGCAAGAACCATTTTTTGAAAATTTTCAGCTTGCATTTCTGTAGTAGAATTTATATCTAGTTGGTCAAGCTTGCTTACTCCATCAACTAAGTTGGCTACATTCAAATTAAATTCTTTTTTTATACCCAGTTTAGTACTCTTGGTGTCTTCTAGGACATCGTGAAGTAATGCAGCTGAAATAGTGTCTTGATCCATTTTAAAAGAGCTTAAAATGTTTGCTACAGCTAACGGGTGACTTACAAATGGTTCCCCGCTCTTCCTAAATTGTCCTAAATGTGCTTTTCGAGCGAAATCATAAGCTTTTAAGATCTGTTTAATTTCTTTAGAACCAAGATAATCAGATAGTTTTTTTGTTAATACATTTATTGACTTCATAGTAAAAGGTCTCTAAGAAAGAGTATCTCTATTTTTTATTAGAAAAGCGAATAAATTTAAGAATTTTATGGAACTTATTCTGCAGAAAGTTCGTCAGAAAATTCTTGTTCCAAATCAGCTATATCTACAGTTAGATCATTAATGTTCTCAGAACTAACTGAACCAGCTGCTATCTCTCTCAAAGCCATGACGGTGGGTTTATCATTTTCCCATTCCAGAGTTGGTTTTCTCCCGCCAACAGCTAGTTGTCTAGCCCTTTTAGCAGCAAGAATTATTAGATCATATCTCGAATGAATTTTTTCTAAACAATCTTCTACAGTTACTCTAGCCATGGTTAAATCTTCTGGGTATTTTTAATGGAGAGGCGCATTCTAGAAAAAAATATCTAATTTTTCAATAATTCTTCAAGTAAATTATTAGCTTTATTTGCTCTTTCCTTAGATAACCCCTTTCCTTCAAGTATTATTTTTTTTAGATCATTTAGTGAATTCTCAAATACATCATTAATTATAAGAAAATCAAAACTTTTTCCTTCTGATATATCTTTCTTTGCAAGAGATAACCTTCTTTCTACTATATCCAGATCATCAAGACCTCTTTTCATTAATCTTTCTTTAAGTTCTTGAAGTGATGGAGGAAGGATGAAAAGTGTTAAACAGTCTGGAAAAGAAGATTTAACTTGCTTAGCACCTTGCCAATCTAATTCTAATAAAACCTTACTATCAGCCTTAATTTGTTTCTCAACCCACGACTTATTAGTACCATATAAATTTCCAAAAACTTCAGCACTTTCTAGAAATTCATTTCTTTCGTGCATTCCAATAAACTCATCCTTGCTAACAAAGAAATAGGATAGACCATTTATTTCATTCTCTCTTTTCTTTCTAGTAGTATATGAAACACCTAATTTGATCTTTTGATCTTCATCTTCTTTTAAGAGAGATTCTATTAAAGAAGTTTTACCCGCTCCTGAGGGAGCAGCAATCACTATTACTTTAGACATTTGTTATAAAATGAGGTTAGTTTTAGGATAGATACTATTACAATAGTTCAATAAGATAAAAAATATAATTAATAGATTATGCTTTTATGTCTAATTTAGATAAAGATTTTTTAGAATTATCAATAGAAGTCAAAGCACTTTTATTCGGAGACTTTACTCTAAAATCAGGAAAAAAAAGTAACTACTTCTTCAACATTACTGCTTTTCTCGAATCAGGATATATCTCGGAGTTAGCCAGGCTTTACTCGGAGAAGATTCAAGAGACCAGCCTTGATTATGAAGTTATTTTTGGACCCGCATACAAAGGAATTCCTTTAGCTTCTGCTGTAGCTACTCAACTTAGTAAAACTTTATCTAGGAACATACCTATTTCCTTTGATAGAAAAGAAAAAAAATATCATGGAGAGGGAGGGTCTTTAGTGGGGGCAGTAGAAAATAAAAAGGTAATGATCCTTGATGATGTCCTCACGGCTGGAACTGCTATAAGAAATGCTGTTAATTTGGTAGGCCAGTCTGGAGGAGAAGTGTCATCTGTAATTGTTGCGCTCGATAGGCAGGAAATTTTTGAAGGACAACGGGCAAAGGAAATCTTAGAAAATGAATTAAATATACCAATTTACTCTATATCAAACCTAGACAAGCTAATCCTTTTTCTTGAAAAATCTGAAGAATTGAGAGGGACAGCAGAAAAACTAAAATCTTCTTTGTAGATTAGTTATGTTTACAGGCATAGTACAGACAAAGGGAAAAATCCTTAATATGAATCCTACTCAAGGAGGGGCTAGCATATTAGTAGGTGTACCGACTAGCTTTAATAAAGATTTACAAAGGGGTGCAAGTGTTGCTGTAAATGGGGTTTGTTTAACAGTAACAAATAAGAGTAAAGAAAAAATTTCTTTTGATGTGATAAAGGAGACTTTAAGAAGCACTAACCTTAGTAGGTTAAATCAATTAGATGAAGTTAATATGGAGAGATCTTTGAAGTTTGGAGATGAAGTGGGAGGGCACCTCCTTTCTGGCCACATTTCTTGTGAGTGCCAAGCTACTTTGAAGAAAGAAAAAGGCGAAGTAGAGCTTGTTGTATCAAAGCCTAAAAGATGGGAGAAAAGAATAATCAATAAAGGTTATGTTGCATTAAATGGAGTAAGCCTAACCGTTTCTAAAGTAACAAAAAGTAGTTTTTCTGTTTTTCTCATTCCAGAAACCATTAAAACTACTAATTTAACTTTTCTAGACAAAGGGAGTACTTTGAACTTGGAAATCGATCAAAATGCAATCTTTCATAAAGTTTAGAAAAAACTCTAGATGTATTAACATAAATAAAAGGGAGCCCAATTTATGAAGAAACTAATTTTTATATTTACTTTATCTTTCTTTTGTATTTTCAAATTAAGTTCTAAAGAAGTAGCCTTTATTTCTACTTATAATCCACAAGATAGTGGAGATATTTTTATTAAGAATGCCCGCATTTTAATAGGAAATGGAAATGAAATATTAAAAGGCAGCATTTTAATTTCATCTAACAGGATAAAAGAAATAGGAAAGAATTTAGAAAGACCAAAAGGATCGAAACTCATAAATGCAGAAGGTAAATGGGTAACTCCTGGCATTATAGACATACATTCACACATGGGTGTCTATCCAGCTCCTAGCCTTAGATCAAGTTCTGATGGGAACGAAGCAACCAGTCCAGTAACTGCACATGTGTGGGCTGAACACTCAGTTTGGACCCAAGACCCCCAGATGCCTTTAGCCTTAAAAGGAGGAGTAACAACTTTTCACGTTTTGCCTGGGTCGGCTAATTTAATTGGAGGAAGAGGAGTTACTCTCAAGAATGTTTGGTCTCGTACAGTTCAGGGTATGAAATTTCCTGGAGCTCCTTATACATTAAAAATGGCTTGCGGAGAAAATCCAAAAAGGGTTTATGGGAATAGAAGCACAGAACCTTCAACCAGAATGGGCAATGTAGCAGGATACAGAAAGGCATGGATTAGGGCTCAAAGCTATAAGAATAAATTAGAAGAGTACGAATCAAAATCTAGTGAAGCCAAAGAGCTAGAGTATGCTCCGACTAGGAACTTAGAATTAGAGACACTAGTAGGAGTCTTAGACGGGGAAATACTTATACAAAACCACTGCTATAGAGGAGAAGAAATGGCAGTTATGTTAGATATAGCCAAAGAATTTAATTATAAAGTGACAACTTTTCATCATGCTGTAGAAGCTTATAAAGTAGCTGATATTTTAGCTGAAAAAGAAGTGTGTGCTGCCATGTGGGCTGATTGGTGGGGTTTTAAACATGAAGCTTTTGATATGGTTTGGGAAAATGCAGCTATAGTTGATCAAGCAAATAATGGAAAAGGTTGCGCAATAATCCACTCAGATTCTTCAGTTGGTATTCAGAGATTAAACCAAGAAGCTGCCAAAGCAATGTCAGCAGGAAATAGAGCAGGATTAAAAATTAGCAAAGCTAGAGCAATTAAATGGATTACTCTCAACCCTGCAAAAGCCCTTGGTATATCTGATCAAGTGGGTTCTTTAGAGATAGGTAAAATGGCCGATATTGTTATTTGGGATGGGGATCCATTTAGTGTATATTCAAAAACAGAAAAAGTTTTTTTAGACGGGTTATTGATTTATAACGAAGACGACCCTTCAACTCCAAAGGCTACCGACTTTGAATTAGGCATTATAAATGCAGAGGGTAATAGGTTATAAAAATGAACAAAAAATCTGTCTTTTTTATTATTAGTTTAGTTATAAGTTTCTACTCGTTTTCTAATGAAGTGCTTTTAAAGAATGCAAAAGTACATACTGCAACTGCACTTGGTACCTTAGAGAATTCTGATATACACATAAGAAATGGTTTGATTTATAGAATAGGAGAAAATCTTTCTTCTTCATCTGCTACAGTAGAAGATCTTTCAGGCAAGACAGTGTCTCCGGGTCTCATTTCTCCATATACCCAGTTAGGGTTAGTTGAAATTGGACTTGTTCCAGAAACTAGAGATGATAGATCAAAAATTTATTCAGCTGGTCTCAATATTGATTCCGGCTTTAATCCATCATCTACTTTGATCCCTTATAACTTAACAGGGGGAATAACTTTAGCCTTAACTTCCCCAAGTTCATCTGGACTCTTTTCAGGTTTGTCCTCAGCCTTCTACTTATCTGGCTCAGCACAGGGGAGTTTAGTCAAGTCTAATATAGCTTTGACAGCTAACATAGAGGGGGGTGAAGACTCTACAGCAGCCAAAATTCTTCTTTTACAAGACTCTTTAGAGGTTGCCTCAAAAATAGCGAGACCTACTGACTTTGAACTTTACAAATCCTATTTACCTAAAAATATAAGTTATTCTGCAAGAGATGTAGATGCCTTGAAAAAAGTAGTTTCTAAAGAGATACCCTTGATTATCAAAGCTAATGGGGCATCAGATATTTTGGCATTGATTGATTTTTCAAACAGAGTAAATATAGATCTTGTAATACTAGGGGCTTCAGAGGCTTGGAGAGTATCACAGCAATTATCAGAAGCTAAAATACCTGTAATACTGTTTCCAATAGATAATATCCCCAGTTCTTTTAATAAGCTGGGCGCTAGATTAGACAATGCTTATTTATTAAATAAGGCAGGAGTAGAGATATTGTTAGGATCACAAGAAACACATAATTCTTATTTAAGTAGACAAGGAGCAGGAATAGCGGTGTCTTATGGACTTCCTTGGAATGAAGCCCTTAAAGGCCTTACTAAAAATATTGCAAATGTTTTTAAATTAGGTAAAAGAGGTTCAATACAAGAAGGCAATATTGCAGACTTAGTGATTTGGGATGGAGACCCTTTAGAAGTGTCTTCGTTTGTAGAAGGTGTATATTTATCTGGAAGGAAGCAACCCGTTGAGAATAGATCTATGAAGTTAAAGGAGAGATACCTGAAAAAGTAAATTTAATTGCTTAGTCTCCCCCTTACTATCTGGCTAACCAGAGACATTTCAGCTTTTCCTTGTAATATTTGTTTTAGAGTGCCCATCACTTTACCTATATCTTGTTGAGATTTAGCCCCCTCTTTTTCAATTGCATCTTCAACTATTTTGATTATTTCTTCTTCAGAAATTTGTTTAGGAAGAAACTCTGAAAGAATTTTAATTTCATTTTTTTCTTTATCAGCTAATTCCTTTCTTCCAGCAGCTTCAAACTGAGCAGAAGACTCTTTACTCTGCTTAATCATCTTTTGAATAATTAAGATAGTTTCCTCTTCCGTTAGTTCAGATTTTTTATTTATTTCTTCTTTTTGTATTGCAGAAAGAGACATGCGTAAAGTGGTGGTTTTTTCTTTTTCCCCACTTTTTAGAGCTTTATTAACAGAAGTCTGAATAAGAGATTTCAATTTATTCTTACTCATTATCAATCTAGAGATTTAAAACCTTGGAGGACGCCCAAGGCGGTTCTTTCTTTGATTCTTTGCTTCCCTTTTTACTGCTGCCGCAGCTTTTCTTTTCTTAACTGAGGTTGGTTTTTCATAAAATTCTCTTTTTCTGACTTCAGTTATTATTCCCGCTCTTTCACAAGCTCTTTTGAACTTTCTCAGTCCTATATCAAAAGACTCTTTTGTTCGTATCTTAATTGAGGGCATAAAACATATGGTAATTAAAGGTCGCGCAATTCTATATAAGGCTATGATTTTTGCAAAGACTTTATTTTTTTTTATTAGAGAGGAGAATATGGTCTTGAAAGCTGAATAAGATGATTATTTTAGGAATAGAAACGTCATGTGATGAAACAGGGGTCGCGTTATACGACAGTAAAAAGAATAAAATTTTATCCGAAAATATATTCAGTCAAGCAGCAAAACACGCTTTGTACGGAGGAGTAGTTCCTGAATTAGCATCTAGAGACCAGGTTTTAAAGTTACTTCCAATGGTTAAATTAACCTTATCTGAGTCGGGTAAGTCTTCTGATCAGATAGATGCTATTGCATACACAAAAGGTCCGGGTCTAAGCGGCTCTTTACTAGTAGGTGCTTCTTTTGCAAATAGTTTGTCATTAGGATGGTCTAAACCTTGTGTTGGGGTTCATCACATGGAAGCACATCTATTGGTGAATCTTCTTGAAGAAAGGTCACCTCAATTTCCATTTCTAACTTTACTAGTTTCAGGGGGGCACACATTGCTTATAAAAGCTTTAGAAATTGGTGAGTATCAGGTATTAGGCCAAACAAGAGACGATGCTGTCGGAGAGGCATTCGATAAAGTAGCTAAGATCTTAGGAATGAATTATCCAGGAGGACCTGAAATAGAAAAAATTGCTAAAAAAGGAAATCCGAATTCTTATAATTTACCCAGGCCAATGTTAAATAAAAAAAATCTTGATTTTAGTTTCAGTGGATTAAAAACAGCCGTTCTATATGTTGTTAAAAAAAAGAAACTACCACTTTCTAAAGACTTTAAAGCAGATATAGCTGCTTCTTTCCAAGCAGCTGTAGCTGAAACACTAGTAGAGAGGTGTAAATCAGCCCTTTTACAAACTGGTGATACCCAGCTTGTAATTGGAGGAGGGGTGGCTTCAAATCAATATGTAAGAAAAAGACTACAAAAGGGTCTTCAGGGTATAGATATTTTCTTTCCTAATTTAAGCAGATGCACAGATAATGGTGCTATGGTTGCTGTAGCTGGCTACCATAGATTTAATAATGAAAGCAGTTTTAGTAAATCTATAGAAATAAAACCAAGATGGGATCTGTCTGAATTAAATAAGTAAATGGATAAATTTGTTATTAAAGACCTTCAAATAGAAACAATTGTAGGGATTTATGATTGGGAAAAAGAAGTAAAGCAGGTTATATCTCTAGATATTGAGATAGATTACGACATAAAGAAGGCAAGTAGAACTGATAACCTAAAAGATACTCTAAATTATAAAAAAATATCAAAGAGGGTTATCTCTTTAGTTGAAAAAAGCAGAACTAATTTAATAGAGAGATTAGCAGAAAAAGTTGCCAACACTATCATTAAAGAATTTAAAGTAAAAAGGGTAAAACTATTCCTGAAGAAGACCGGTGCGCTAAGAGGCTCTGAGTTAGTTGGGGTAAAAATTGTAAGACCTTGAAAAACCATAAAGTATATATAGGAGTAGGTAGCAATATTGAGCCCGAAATTAATATCAATAGATCAAAAAAACAATTGCTCCAATATTTTGATTGTAAATTTTCAAAAACCTATAAATATGCCGCTATAGGATTTAAAGGTGCTGAATTTTTAAATCTAGTAGCCAAGTTCTCTACAGATTTAGATTTACAAAAAGTACAAGAAATTCTTGCTAGGATAGAAAAAGATATAGGCAGGAAAGAAAATCAGAGGGGGTTATCTAATAGAGTAATAGACTTAGATATACTCATGTTTGGTGATTTAATAAAACAAGGCAAGAAGCCTTTACCTCATAGGAATCTTGAAGATTGTATTTTTGTTTTGGAACCTCTTGTTGAGCTGTCTCCTAAAGAAGTCCACCCTGTTCAGAAGAAAACATTTAAAGAAATATTGGATAATATTGACCAATAATCTTTTTAAATTATCTCTCCAAGCTCTCTAGCTCTATCTATTTTACTGCTTTCATCTTCAGGCAGATATCTACAAGCTAAAACAAAAGTTATTAAGGGTATAGCAAGGAAAAACAAAGCTACAGTAAAGGCAAGTCTTAATGCATCACCTTCAGAGTGACCTTCTAATTGAAAAATATCACTTATTTTACCAACTGTGTATGGTCCAAGGGCAAGACCTATCATACTTAAAACCAGAAGATAAAAAGCACCCGCTATAGCTCTCATTCTAGGCAAAACTAAATCAGAAACTGTTGTAGCTGCCAATCCTACCCACATTGGCGAGACTATATGAAAAAGAAAATTCCAAAAAAGAGACATGTAGAGGTTGGGCGAATATAACAAACCTAAACTTGTTGGAATAACAAAAAGAGCAGCAAAAAAAGCAACCCACAACCTACCATTAGGGTTCCTTCTCCTAAGTCTATCTCCGGTTATGCCTCCAGCTATTACTCCGATCACCCCCCCAACAGCAACTATTAATCCTAGTACGGTACCAACTACAGCTTCATCTAAGCCGTGAGTTCTCATATAGAATGCTGGTCCAAAAGCGCCATGGGCATAGGTATTAAAAGCAATAAAAGGAAAACCTAATAATGCAAAGATCAAAGCTTTGCTCTTAAAGATCATTCCATGGGCTACTGGGTCTCTAAATTTTAAACCTTGTATCCAACAAGTCATTAGATACAACCCAATACCAAAAGCAATCCATTGAATGTAATCTCCAGTTATCAGAATTAAAAGATAGAAGACTAAAAAATAAGTGAATGCAAAATAACAGTTTGTTAATAAAAATCTTTTTTTATCTTTTGTTTGAATAAATACTAAAGGAGTTAGTCCCATAAACTCTTTTAAGGTAGTCTTTAAAGGTTGAGTATCTTCCTCAGAATCTATTCCTTCACTCATACCTCTTTTTGGTTCTCTAATTTGCCAGGTAAGAATAGCTATTAGTAATCCTGGAACTCCAACTCCTATAAATGCCGCTTGCCATCCTCTCAAACCAAAAGGAGCAAGAAGGGGGTCTGGGAAGGAACTATTCCATAATGATACTATCCAACCTCCCAAAAATATTCCTATCCCCGCTCCTATATATACCCCACTAGAATAAATTGCGAGGACTGTAGCTCTAACTTTAGGAGAAAAATAATCAGACAATAATGAAAAAGTAGCTGGGCTTGCACTTGATTCTCCTATTCCAACTCCAAATCTGTATGTAGCAAGAGCTGTAAATGATTGAGCTGTTCCGGATAGGGCAGTCATCATACTCCAAGTGGCTAGACCTAAACTAATAAGTTTTTTTCTTGACCAAACATCAGCTAATTTTCCAAGAGGTATTCCAAAGATTGAATAAAAAACAGCAAAAGCTGTACCAAACAAGAAACCCAGATCGCTATCTGATAGTCCAAGATCTGCTTTTATATCTTCAGCTAATACTGAGAGTATTTGCCTATCTATAAAATTGAAAACATAAACTACAACTAACAGGCCAAGAGCAAATTTTGCGTATCGCCCGCCAATTTCTGGTTGACTTCCGTTTTGGTTCATTTCTTAAGAAGAAATTCTTGCTGTTGCGGAACCGGTTATTACTGCAATACCATCCTGATTAGTAGTTTCAATCTCTAGTTCAACAATATTTTCTCCATTTTCTTCTCTTATATCAGTAATAGTAGCTATACTTGAGAGAGTATCTCCAGGCCAAACTTGGCTTGTAAACCTAACTCCATATTTCTTTAAAGTTCCGTCACCAACATAGTTTGTTACCATTTTTCCTGTCATACCCATGGTTAACATTCCATGTGCAAAAACACTAGGGTATCCAGCTACTTTTGTTGTAAATATTTCATCTGTATGCAGAGGATTATAATCACCAGATGCACCAGCATACTGGACTATTTGGGTTCTTTTAAGATCCTTCACTAGAATCTCTGAATAGGTATCTCCAACTTTTATTTCACTTACTTTTAACATGACTTCTCCTTAACTATCTACCGGTCTCTCAGTTTGAACACCAACTCCAGTTGCTGTTATGACCAAGTCTCCATTTTGATTTCTATATTCTGTTACCGACTCGCTGAATTTTAATTTCCCTGCACGTTTACTCTCCTTTTCCCAAGTATTTCCTGGTTTAGAAGTTGCAGTTAAAATATCTCCTGCTTTAACTGGTAAATGATATTCGAAACGTTGTTCAGCATGGAGTCCAGCTGCCGCTCCACCTCCACCTCCACTTGAAGGCTTTAATCCAGTTGGCTCTTTTCCCGATCCAAACCAACCTTCACCTCCAGTTTTTGGTCGTAAAAAATAGTCAGGGTCAAATTGAGCGCTTGACTGGGCAAATGTTGGTGGAGCAATTATTCCTTCACAACCTGAATCTGATTTGTAATCTTGGTCGTAATAAATCGGATTATCATCTCCTATAGACCTAGCAAACATCATGATATGACTTGCTTCAATTAAAAATTTATCTATTGCCATTTTTACTCCTTTTTTCTATCTATTAGATTATTTATAAGCTTAAACTAAAAATTGATTCTAAGTTTAAAGAAAATTTTCTTTTATAAGTTTCCAAGCACTTTCTGCTAAGGGCCTTACCCTTGCAGACACGTCTTTAGCATGTTTGCTTGCAGCTGTGCCGTCTCTTACTCTACCTAAGATGCCTTGCAGTATACCTGCAGATTTAAAAAGGTTATAAGCCATATAAAGTTCCCATTCAGCTTTGAGATCAAATCCTGTATTGTCGCAATATAAATTTACATATTCTTTTTCAGTCGGAATACCTGTCTTGTTACAGTAATCTTGATCTGATAGATTTGGGTTCATTCTATATTGCATGCAGTGGTAACTAAAATCTGCACAAGGATCTCCCAAGGTAGACAATTCCCAATCTAATATTGCTATTATTTCAGGCTTTTCATTATGCATCATGAGATTTGATAAACTGAAATCTCCATGCACAATTCTTAGAGGTTTGTCAGAAGGAAGATTATTAGGCAGCCATTCTATTAATTTATTCATCTCCTCAATTTCTTCAGTTTCAGAATCAATATATTGTTTACTCCAGATAGAAATCTGTCTTCCAACATAGTTACCTGGTCGTCCAAAGCTTTCAAGACCTACTTGAATGGGATCTACTGAATGAAGTTTTGCCAATGTATGGTTCATAGATGAGTAAACCCCTAAAGCCTCTTCAGCAGATGAGTTAGCCATGGTCGGGTCCCAAAAAACCCTACCATCTTTAAATTCCATTAAATAGAAGGCAGTTCCTATTACTTTAGTATCTTCACATAATGCATATGTCTTTGGTACAGGAACTTCAGTATTTCTTAAGGCTGTGATTACTCTATATTCTCTCTCTACAGCATGAGCAGATTTTAGTAATTTTCCTGGTGGCTTCTTTCTTAGAACATAAGACTGGGAATTTGATTTAATTAGATAGGTTGGATTAGATTGGCCCCCTTTAAATTCTTCGATAGATAATGGACCCTCAAATTGATCTACATTTTCTTCCATAAAGTCAGCAAGAGCACCTTCATCGAAACGATGCTTTTCTATAATATCCATGGTTCCTGTATTTTGGTTCTCTTTAAAATCCATATCTTTATTTATTAATTAGTGAGAAAGATAGTTAAAAGGTTAATGAAAGTAAATTAGTTTTTTCTTGTAGGTGCAGATTTATTGAATAGATCTTCCTCCATCTACTTTTATAACTTGTCCGGTAATATAAGTTGATCTATACAGCATGTAAGCAACAGCTGAGATATCCTCAGGTTTACCAACTCGACCTAAAAATGTCTTCTTAATTATTGCTAATTTTTCTTTCTCATTTAGGCCTTCTGCTTCAGGCCATAAGATAATTCCTGGTGCTATAGCATTTACTCGAATATTAGGAGCTAGTTCTTTAGCTAAAGACTTAGTTAAAGACTCTAGTGCTGACTTAGCGGCTGCATAAAGGCTATATTTAGCAATCCCTGAATTTACTTGTGAATCAGAAATATTAATCACACAGCCTTTAGAATTTTCTAGTAGAGGTCGAAAAGCTTGTATCAGGAACAAAGGTATAGTTGTGTTGGTATCAAGAAGGGTAATCCATTGCTCTTTTGAAGCTGTTTTAATAGGTGTAGAAAAAAATCCTGAGGCATTATTAATTAATACATCTAGTGTTTCCGTTCTCTCTAAAATTTTTCGTATGGCATCGTCTGTCGAATTCTGATCTGAAAAATCAGCTTGTATAGTAGTACAAGAATTTTTCCTTTTAGATAAAAAGTATTTTTCTAGACTTTCAGCTTCTTCTAAAGAATTATTAAAATGCAGAATTAACTTAAAACCTTTTTTATGGAAGTATCTAGCCATATTAGCGCCTATACGCCTGCTACCTCCTGTTAAAAAGACAACCTTATCTTTAGCCATTTTTATTCAACTGATCTTCTATTATTTTTAAACGCTGAAGTTTTAAATCTTTTCTGATTTCTTTATCTTTCAGTTCATTAGAAGAAACTTTTACAGTCATTAGTTTTTTAGTTATAGAACCCCATGGAAAGGTATCCCTACCAACAGCTAGAAATATTTCACCCGCTTTTAGAATTTTCAAAACCTTTCTAAAACGCTTATTTCTTCTTATTCCATCGACCTTTTCAATGATAGCCAAAATTTCATGGGCCTTGACTTCATTTCGATGGCTTCTACAAAATTTTGCTAACTCTCCCAAAATTCTTGCTAATTCGCGTATTTTCTTTGGAGCTCCAAAAATTTCATTCATAACTTCTAAGTTATATTTAGTATTCAATACAAGAGAAGCCCATCTCATTTGAGGTTCATCAATTTTTGAACACACTTTCTTAAAAAACGCTAGGTCAATATTCTTAATATCTTCTATTGACGAGAAGCTTTCTGATTCAATCAATGTTTCAAAATATATTTCAGGATTTTTTTCTTTAAGTGATTTAAAAGTTTCTTGCCAAATTCTCTCTTTTGGAAGTGTATCTAGTTCGCCTGAGAGAGATAATTTTTTCATATCTCCTAAAGTATTTTTATCAATAGAAAAATCTAAGTATTTTAATTTAGCAGCAAATCTAGCTACCCTAAGAACTCTTAGCGGGTCTTCTTCAAAAGCTCTTGATACTTTCCTCAATACCTTGTTTCTTATGTCTTTTTGACCGCCAAAAGGGTCAATAAAAGTTCCGTCAACTGTCTGTGCTATAGCATTTATTGTCAAATCTCTTCTTTTTAAGTCTTCTTCTAAAGTAACATTGGATTTAGTGTTGAATGAAAAGCCTTTGTGTCCTAATCCAGATTTTCTTTCTGTTCTCGCCAAAGCATATTCTTCTTTACTATCTGGATGAAGGAATACAGGAAAATCAGAACCCACTTGTTTATAACCCAGTTCAATCATTTGTGCTTGGCTAGAACCAACTACCACCCAATCTTTTTCTTTAACCTCAATACCTAATAAAGTATCTCTTACTGCTCCTCCTACAAGATAAATTTCCATAATATTTAATTTAAACGATCATAACTAAACAATCTCTTATCTTCTAATCTAAATGCAGATAATTTATGACCCCAAACGCAACCTGTATCCATTGCTGAAATATTAGAGATTCCTGTTATTCCTCCTAAAGCAGCCCAATGACCAAAAATAATATGGAAATTAGAGATATTTAAGTTTAAAGGATGAAGGAACCATGGCTTAAAATCTCCTTTTTTCTTTTCTTTTACTCCCTTTGTCTTCCCCATAACAAAATCTAGCTCTCCATCAGATTTACAGTACCTCATTCTAGTTAAATAATTTGTATTAAGCCTTAACTCTTCGTCTATAGTAATATTAGGATAAGTTTTGCTTGGCAAGTCTCCGTATAGATTTATTAGATAATTTTTATATTTTGTATCATTATTCATCACATTGTTAATTTCTTTAGAGTTTCTTTCTAATTCTTCTTTTGTCCAATGAGGAGGAATTCCAGCATGGGTCATTATGAATTTTCTCTCTCCACTATTAGTATCAATATTCTCTTGATAAACAAGACCTAAGCTCCTCAGCCAATCAACATAAAATGGCAATCTTGGAGATTCTAGTACTCCCCTTAAAGTATCCTCTTTATTGGGGCTTCTTAATCCTCCTGCAATAGATAACAGATGAATATCATGATTTCCGAGAACAACGTTACATGATTCTTTAATGGAGTAAATAAACTCAAGAACTTCCAGAGAATTCGGCCCTCTATTTACGAGATCCCCCACTAGCCAAAGTTTGTCTTTCTTAGGATTAAAATTAATTAAATTTAGTAACCCCAAGAGCTCTTTGAAACAACCCTGTATATCTCCAACGGCATAATTAGGCATTTTTTTTAATTAGATAATTTGTCATTCTTAAAAAATCACTTACTCTCAAAGACTCTGGTCTATCATCAGGGTTTATTTTCATATCTATAAGTTGATTGATAGTTAATAGATTTTTGCATGATGAAGATATTTTTTTTCTTCTTTTAGAAAAAAGCATAGCTGTAAGCTTTTGTAACCTTACAGCCTCCTGAGAACGAATATTTCTACCCTTTATTGGAGTAAATTTAATTAACATGCTCTCAACACTTGGCTTAGGATTAAAACTTTCTGGGAATATTTTTAGGAGAGCAATACCTTTCAACATATATTGACTTAAAATACTTATTCTCCCATAAGACTTATTACCCGGTTTTGCAAGCAACCTTGCTCCAAATTCTTTTTGAAACATATAGTGGAAATCTTTTACATGATCTAAATGCTTTAACGACCATAAAATTATTTGAGAAGATAAATTGTAGGGCAGATTTCCTACTACCCTATACTTGCTCTTCTTTCTAGAAAGATCATTGAAATTAAATTTAAGTATATCTAGCTGATGAACAGAAAGATTATTGTGTAATTTATTTAATTTTACTAAGTTTGGAATTAAGTCCTTATCAATTTCAACCACATCTAAAGATAGGGACAGTCTTGATAAGCCTTCAGTTATCGCTCCTTTTCCTGGACCAATTTCTAAAAAACTCTCGTGATTCTTGGGGTTTATATAATTTAATATCTTTTCTATGACTAAAGAGTCAACAAGGAAATTTTGTCCTAACTCTTTCTTTGCTTTAGTCACATTTACAACGCTCAGATATTTTATTTGCCATTTCAGTTGCAGCTAAAAGACTACTTTCATCTACTTCGGATTTGCCTGCTATTTCGTATGCCGTTCCATGATCTACTGAGGTTCGTATGAAAGGTAATCCAAGCGTTATATTAACTGCGTAACCGAAACCTTGAGTTTTCAATACAGGTAGGCCCTGGTCATGATACATCGCCAATACAGCATCTACTCCTTTTAGATTTTTAGGTAGAAACGCTGTATCCGCAGATACAGGACCAGTTATTTTTAATCCCTTTTTATTTAAGTTTTGAATCACCGGTAAAATAATTTCTTTGTCTTCTTTTCCTATAAAACCACCCTCACCAGCATGAGGATTTAGTCCTAACACTTTGATATGTGGATCTTTTATTAGCCATCTTTGTTTTAGAGATAAATTAAGAATTTGTATACATTCTTTCAGGTGATCATATGTAATGAAATCTGTTACTTCTTTTATAGGTATATGTCTTGAAGCTAAAGCTACCCTTAGACCTTTTGATACAAGCATCATTAAAACTTTCGGTGTATTAGATAATTCTGCCAGGACTTCAGTATGACCTTTAAAAGGAATTCCGGCCTTATTAATAAGTTCTTTATTTATTGGAGCAGTAATAAGAGCATTAAATTCCTCCTTCATAATGCTTGAAATCGAGAATTCGAGCATTTCCATCATATAAGAGGCTGACATAGGATCAGGTATACCTGCTTTTACAGCACGTTTCAGGTAGAACGGAGTCATCCAAAAAAAATCTCTTGATAAAAAACTTTCTTCTTGTCCTTTGTATTCTTTTATTTTGATTGGAAATCCATATTTTTTTGCTCTCTCCTCAAACAAATTAGGATCCCCAAGTATTATGGGTGTATATGGTAATTTTTGATTTAAACCGAAAGCTTTTATGCAAATATCAGGACCAACTCCAGCGGGATCTCCTGACGAGATAACGAGTTTTGTCATGAATCTAACTTAATATCTACATAGGCTTCTGCTCTCATTTCAACGAGAGTTCTTTGAAGTTCTTGTTCAAACTTTCTTGTAAAGATTATTTGATATGCTCTATTTTTTCTTACTTCTTCACTTACATCTTCATTTCTTCTGCCAAGCACTTCGAGGATATGCCAGCCATAACTTGATTTGAATGGCAAAGACACCTCATTTACTTCTGTTTCATTCATGACTCCTTTAAAGGCTGGATCGTAAGTTGAAGGGTCGCTCCAACCTAATTCTCCACCCTGCATCTTAGATCCAGGATCTTCAGAATATTGTCTTGCTAATTCTCTAAAGCTTTCTCCTTCAAGCAATCTTTGGTGTAAATCTTTAATCAATGCTTCTGTCTGTGATTCTGTTCTAATCTCTGTAGATTGCACTAAAATATGTCTTGCATTGGTTTGATCTTCAAATCTTACAGTGCTCCCTCTTTTCTCAGCTAAGAGTAGGATGTGACAGCCAGCTCCACTCATTATTACATTAGAGATTTCCCCAATTTTTAGTTTTTTTATTTCTTCTATGAACAAAGAAGGAAGTTCTGAAGCTTTTTTCCAACCCAAGCTACCTCCTTCGAGTGCATTTTGTCCAGCGGAATAGGTTGTAGCTAATTTAGGGAAAGCCTCTCCTTGATTAAATTTTTCAATAATCAACTCAGCCTTATTTTGAGCCTCTTTAATTTTTTCTTTTGAAGAACCTGATTTTATTGGAATTAAAATTTGTTGGACATTATATTCTTCTGCAAGCCTACTTTTTCCTTCCTCTGAATTTAAGAAATTCTTTATTTCTTGTTCAGAAACATCAATCCTTGGACCTACTTTTCCTCTTTGTACTCTTTGCATTATCATTTCTTTTCTTAGATTATCTCTAAGTTCTCTGTATGAGATTTCTTCGCTTTCTAAGCTTTTCTTGAACTCTTCTAAAGTCAACGCATTCTCTGAAGCCATAACAGATAAAGTACTATTTAATTCTGCATCACTAATTTTAATTCCAGCCTTTTCTCCGATTTGGAGCTGGATTTCTTCTACGATTAGCCTTTCTAAAACTTGTTCTTCAAGTATTTTCTTAGGAGGCAATTCTGTACCACTCTCTCTTATTTTCCCTATGACTTGTTTCAATCTTTGATTTAACTCTGTTTCCATAATCACCCCAGAGTCTACTACTGCAATGACTCTGTCAATAAGATCAATTTTTGCTCCCAATTTTATTGGAGAAAAGATAAGAAAGAAGGCAAACATTAAAAAAAGTGACTTCTTAAAGAAATTATTTTTGTATATTTTCATTTCTAGAGGGTATTGTCTTAGTTGTCGTAGAAAGATGCAATTACTCTAATTCTGTTGAAGAAATAATTCTTGATACTTTCTTTCCAAGCCTACCCAATCCTTTTAACTCAATAAAAAAATAAATATTATCTCTCAGTCTTACCGGGTCGTATCCTTTAGATAAAGCTGAAAAAGCTGTGTCATATTTATTTTGCCAAGAAAAATAATCTTCATCTAACCATTTTCTTTTCATAACACCCGCTTTAAAGCAACAGTTTGAATATTGAAATCCAAAAAGAATATCTAAAGACTTAGAGGTTTCTTCATCATTTAGCCATCTTCCGTAAAACGACCAAGAGCTATTCAATGGTACCTGGCTTACCAATTCAAATTGTTTTGTTGGTTTATCAATATCTGACCAGGGAAGAAAAGACTGATTTAAATCCTTTCTTCTGTATATAGATCTTAATTCTACTCGCGTGTTCTTATCATTTTCAAAAACATACCCAAACGAACTTGAATTTATTTTTTTTTCCGAGTGGTCCCATTCTATTAATCCATTAGACCAACTATTTCTGCCAATATAATGCCTAAATTCAGCTATTAATGGAGAACTGCTTACTTGTTTAGAATTAAAAAAGCTGTCAATTTTTTTTAAATAAAAGGCTTTTCCAAAATAAAAAGTGAAGTCAGAAAGATTTGACTTAGATTTTAATGAGGAGTGTTCAAGACCAACTATTAATTTATTTATGTCAGGACTTTTTTCAATCCCACTATAATTGCTTCTTCTATATAAATTATTAAAACTAGCACTTGGAATTCTAGATTCAATTAAAGGAAAATCTAATTCGCCGTTTTCGTTTACATATATGTATTTAAATATTGGAGTGAGGTGTGAAAATCTATTATTTTCTTGTTTCTCCAAGAAAATTTTAAATGTGCTCTCAATCCAAGGAGAGTAACTATTTTCGCTTTTTAAGTCGTTTTTGTAATGAAGAATATCTGAGCCAAATGAAAGTTTGAGTTCAGAGCTTGGATAGTTAATTAAATAACTTATCTCTGGACCGAAATACGCCCTTTCTACCTCGCTAAATTGATCTTTTATAAAATTTGGTCGATCTCTCTTAAATTTTGAGTAACTAGACTTTATAGAAGCCAGGAGATTTTTTTTTCTAAAATTATAAGAAAAAAGCACTTTGGGTGTTGATTTATATTCATCTTCCATAAAAGGATTTAAGATTTGATAACTATTCAAAACTAGTTCCAAAAAGAAAAGATCAGATTTCCACCCTATACTGGCTTTTCGAGGAAGATAACTTGTCTTGCTTTCTCCAAATTGACCTCCCCCTATATCTCTGAAAAAGTATTCATCACTTGTTGATTTGATCTCTAAGTTAGTAAGTAATTTTCCTTCGATATTGCCATTATGGATCCAGGAAGTCTTCCATCTATTCGACTTTTCTTTTACATCTTTTTTATATTCTTTGTCTCTCGAAATGAAAGCGAGCTTTATTTCTCCTTGAGAGCTCTCGGTTAAGTATCTGAACTCCGAAGAACCACCGAATCCTCTATCGGCAATTAATCTAGGCGATATTTCTAAGTCATAGTTTGGGGCTAAATTTATGTAGTAAGGCAATGATATATCTATACCATCACCCCCTTGCTTAAGACTAGGTGAAAGAAAACCTGTCAACCTTTCATTTCCATATGCGGTCCTAATATATGGAAAATAAAAAATTGGTAATTTCCCTATACGGAACTTTATCCCTCTGATTATTGCATTGCTTGTTTCTTGTATAAGATCAATTTGTTTAGTTTCTATTTGCCAAGCAGGATCTTCTTTAGAACAATTATTTAAGCTAGTATTTAATAAAACGACATCTCCTGAAGTTTTTATGTAAAGTTCTTCAGTATTCCCATAAGATTGGTCCTTAAAGTTCAAATCTCCTTCTTTCATCTTAAAAGAGCTATCCGTTAGATTAGCTAATATGTAAGAGGTATTTATAAGCAAATTAGAAGATGTAATTTCAGTATTTTCAAAAAGTTCTATAGTGCCTTTATCTTGATTGTATAAAGCCCTATCTGTTTTAAATTGCACTAGATTTGTAACTATCAGAACTTCCCCTTCAAGAATTAAATTACCGTTTTCATCATTTAAAATATTTTTTGCATCTATTGTTTCTATAACCATTCGCTCTTCTAATCCAGGAATGGCAAGACAAGTCATTGATATTCCTAGTAAAAATATACTAAAAACTAATTTTTTAAGATTTTTTATAATAATTGACATTCTTATCATTAGATTAACATTTATCAACTTGGTTCAAGAGTGCAAACTTTTCTAGATAATAAGTCAACGTTTTAGTAGATTAAATATGATAAGTGGTTAGGTTAGAGTTAAATACCAAATGTCTGAAATAAAAAAGAAGCTTTTTAATTGGTCTAATGCAAGTTTGGAGGAATTACACCAACCCATTGCTTTGAGTATAAAACCGCTTAGAGAAGAAGCTAGCTTTAGAAGGTACTTCAGACTTAAGAGAAGGGAGGATTCCATAATAGGAGTCTACTCTCCTCCAGAAATGGAATCTAACAAAGAATTCATATTTTTTTCTCAATACTTTAAAGAGAAGAATATTAATGTACCAGATATACTCACTTTTGATCTTCAACAGGGTTTTATGCTTCTAGAAGACTTTGGAGATGATCTTTATCAATTTAAATTAAATACCTCTAATAGAAAAGAACTTTACGAATTAGCAATAAAAGAATTGATCAAAATTCATTCTTGTAAAGATACGAAGAATATCCAAAGACTTACCAAAGAACATAGCATTGCTCAAATGAAACTATTTGAGGAGTGGTTCCTACAGGGCCTATTGGGATTCAATATTAATGATGAAATTCAATGCCTATTGGACAAGGTTTATGACCTTATTGAAAAAACTTTTATCAATCAACCGCAAGTTCTTTGTCATTTTGATTTTGAAAGTAGAAACTTAATCTTATTACCTAATGGGGGGGTAGGAGTTTTAGATTACCAAGACGCTATTTTAGGGCCTATTTTTCTAGACCCAGTATCTTTACTGAAGGATTTAAATTGTAAATCTACCAGGAAAGAAATTATAAGTTTTTTAAGGATTTATACTTCAAGGGCCTGTGAAGAAAATCTTTTACCTAAAATGGAGGAAAGAGATTATTTAAGATATTTTGACTTTACAGGCTTACAAAGACAACTAAGAATTTTGGGAACGCTTTCTAGGCTTCATTTGAGGGATAAAAAGTCCTATAGATTACCTGACCTAATAAAAACATTAGATTTTTTATTAGAAACATCCTCCAACTATGCAGAATTAAAAGAATTTAATAACTTTCTTAAAGATATAATTTCTCCAGAATTAAATAAATCACTAAAAGAAAAGATATGAAAGCCTTTTTACTTGCTGCAGGAAAAGGAAAAAGGTTACTTCCTTTTACAGAAGAACTTCCTAAACCTCTTTATAAAGTTTTGGGGAAACCTTTAATCCAGTGGAATATTGAGAAATTAAGAGATGCAGGATTTTCCCAAATTGTAATTAACGTCCATCACTTAGCCGATAAGCTTGTTGATGTAATAGGGGATGGGTCTAAATTTGATTTAGAGATTTCTTATTCATTTGAAAGAGAATTATTGGGCACCGGAGGAGGGGTAGGTAATGCATTAGACTTAATAGGGGGCGATCCTTTTGTCTTATTAAGTGGAGATTTATGGACTAATTACAATTTTCAAAGCCTTGAACTTGCTCCCAATTCTCTTGCTCACATGGTATTGGTTTCTAATCTGGGAAAAGATGAAGGAGATGTTTTTCTAAATCAAGGTAGATTAAATATCCATGGAAAAGGAGAAAAATACACTTTCTCTGGAATTGCCGTTCTTGATCCTAAGTTATTTACAAAAATAAAGAAAAAAAACTATCAATTGTGGGAGTCTGTTTTATTGCCTGCATGTGAAGAGAGCCTTATAACTGGAGAGCTTTACACAGGAGATTTATTTAATATTAATTCTTTGGAAGAAGCAGAAAGATTAGACGCTTTCTTGACTCGGGAGTAAACTGCACGGCCTTTAGGACAAATTCATGGCAAAGAAAGAGAACATAATAGCCCCATCCATACTGTCCGCAGACTTTGCTAAATTAGGTGAGGAAGTAGAGTCTGTTTTAGAATCTGGAGCCGATTGGGTTCATTTTGATGTAATGGATAATCATTATGTTCCAAATCTAACTATTGGCCCCATGGTATGTTCTGCTTTAAGAGAGTATGGGATAACAGCTCCCATAGATATTCATTTAATGGTCCAGCCAGTAGATAGATTAATTGAGGATTTTGTGCAAGCTGGTGCAACTTATATAACTTTCCATCCAGAGGCTTCGCAACATATCGATAGATCCTTACAAATGATTAAGTCAAGCGGTTGCAAATCTGGTTTAGTCTTGAATCCAGCTTCTCCAATTAATCTCATAGAAGATTGTTTAGATAAATTAGATATGATTCTTCTAATGTCAGTAAATCCTGGATTTGGTGGTCAAAAGTTTATTCCCTCAGTTTTAAATAAACTTAAAAAACTAAGAAAAATAATTGATGATAATGACCTTGATATTAGATTAGAAATAGATGGCGGTGTAAATCTGGATAATATTTCTGAAATATCTCAGGCTGGGGCTGATACTTTTGTAGCCGGATCTGCAATATTTTCTGAAAAAGACTACAGAAAGATTATTTCAGATATGCGCAATTCTCTAAAATAATCCTTACTTGTGGAAAAAATAAAGAAAATTCCTATTTCTAGAGAGGTCCATGCTGATATGGAAACTCCTTTAAGTGTTTACAGAAAATTAGCAGACTCACCTTATAGTTATTTATTTGAATCAGTAGAAGGGGGAGATAAATGGGCTAGGTATTCATTGATTGGGTTACCGTCAAAAAAGATTATTAAAGTTAACGGGAATGAAGTTCAAATTTTTGAAGAGGAAAAACTTGTTGAAACATTAGAGACTGATAATCCTCTAGATTATCTTAAATCACTCCATGCTAGTTTTTCTTTAAAAGATATTCCAGGGCTACCAAAATTTAGTGGAGGACTCGTTGGGTATTTTTCTTATGATTGCGTAAGATTAATTGAAAAGAGATTAGAGAATTCTGAGCCTCCAGACTTATTGGGGACTCCAGATGCGTTACTTATGATTTCTGAAGAAGTAGCTGTCTTTGATAATTTAAAGAATAGATTGCATTTGATTGTCATGGTGGAAGATGGAGAAGAAGAAACTATACAAGGGGCTGAATCTAAACTCGATCTATTAGAAGAGAAACTGAAACAAAATTATAGATTTGAAGAATTTTCTAAACCTGATGATTCCGTTGAAGAATCTGATTTTGTTTCAAGCTTTGGAGAAGATGAATTTAAATCAGCAGTAAATAAAGTTAAGGAATATATAAAGAGGGGGGATGTTATGCAAGTTGTTTGCTCTCAGAGAATGTCTATCCCTTTTAATTCAGATCCTGTTGCCTTATATAGAGCAATTAGGTATTTAAATCCCTCTCCCTATATGTATTACTTAAATTTAAAGGATTTCCATATAGTTGGATCTTCCCCAGAAATTCTAGCTAGACTTGAAGATGGAGATGTAACTGTTAGGCCAATTGCAGGAACTAGGAGAAGAGGTGTCAATGAAGAAGATGACTTAGCCATGGAAAAGGATATGGTTAATGATCCGAAAGAGATAGCAGAGCATCTTATGCTTATAGATCTTGGGCGCAATGATGTGGGCAGAATAGCTGAACCAGGAACAGTAAAAGTAACTGAGAAATTTGGAATCGAGAGGTATAGCCATGTAATGCATATGGTTTCAAATGTTAGCGCAAAAATTAAAAAAGAGCTTACAGCAATGGATTTATTTAAAGCTACTTTCCCAGCAGGCACTGTTTCAGGAGCTCCTAAAGTAAGAGCAATGGAGATCATTGATGAATTTGAACCAGTTAAGAGAGGTATATATGGAGGAGCTGTAGGCTACTTATCTTGGCAAGGAAATATGGACATGGCAATAGCAATAAGGACTGCAGTTATAAAAGATGATGTTTTATACATTCAGGCTGGTGGTGGATGGGTTGCTGATTCAATTCCTGAATTAGAATGGAAAGAAGTTTTAAATAAAGGCAGGGTAATATTTAAAGCAGCAGAAATGGTTCAAGAAAAGTTGAAAGGATAGATTATGCTTTTAATGATAGACAACTATGATTCTTTTACCTATAACCTAGTTCAGTATTTCTATCAACTAGGAAAAAAAGTTGAAGTTTATCGTAATGACGAAATTTCTATTCATGATGTAGAAAAGAAAAACCCTGACTATATTGTTATCTCTCCAGGACCTTGCACCCCTAAAGAAGCAGGTATTTCTGTAGAATTAATTCAGAAATTTAAAGACAAACTACCAATTTTAGGAGTCTGTTTAGGTCATCAATGTCTAGGAGCAGCTTTTGGAGCAAGGATAATTAGAGCAGAAAACATTATGCACGGTAAACTTTCAAAAGTATTTCATGATGGATCAGGATTATTCAGTGGACTCAATAATCCATTCCAGGCGACTCGTTATCACTCATTAATAATTCAAAAAGAAAGTCTATCTAAGAATTTTCAGGTTAATGCTTGGACAGATAATAAAACAATAATGGCTATACAACATAAGGAACTTCCATTGTTAGGTGTGCAGTTCCATCCTGAATCAATAGCAACAGATAAAGGGATAGAAATGTTAAAAAATTTTTTAAATATCTGATTGAAGAATGGAAGTCAAAGAAAGTATAAATAAAATAAATAAAGGCCAAGATCTTTCTAAGAAAGAAATTTCTTCAGTTATGAACCAAATATTAACTGGCTCTGTTACACAAGATCAAATAGTTTCTTTCTTGGGCTCCTTAAGTGCAAAAGGGGAATCTATAGAAGAGGTAATTGGTTCAGCTGAAGTTATGAGAGATTTATCTTCAAAGGTATCAGTTAATCAAGAGCATTTGGTTGATACTTGTGGTACTGGAGGTGTAGGGTCAGGAATTTTTAATGTCTCTACAACTGCTGCTTTTATTGCTAGCTCTTGTGGAGCTAAGGTTGCTAAACACGGTAATCGCAGTACTACAAGACAGAGTGGTAGTGCAGATTTATTAGAAACTGCCGGAGTAGCCTTAGAACTTAATCCTGATCAAGTTAAGCAATGCATTGAAAATGTGGGAGTAGGATTTATGTTTGCTCCTGCTCACCATAGCGCTATGAAATATGCTGTAGGTGCCAGAAAAGAACTTGGTATAAAAACTATCTTTAATTTACTTGGTCCTCTTACTAATCCTGCTGGAGCTTTGAACCAGGTTTTGGGTGTTTTTGACAACAAATGGGTAAGACCTATTGCAGAAGTTTTAAAAAGATTGGGAAGTAAAAATGTCTTAGTATTACACTCTCAAGATGGCCTGGATGAAATTAGTACAGCATCCTCTACTTCAGTGGCAGAGTTGAGAGATGGAAAAATTAAAGAGTATTCAATCTCTCCAAATGATTTTGGATTTAAGACTTTAGCAATTGAGGGGTTGAAGGTTAGCTCCCCTGAAGAAAGCCTGCAAATTGCCAAAGAAGCTTTAAAAGGAGAAAACCAAGCTGCAGCTCAAATGGTGGCTATGACATCAGGTGCAGCTCTTTATGTAGCAGGCCTAGCAGATACATTAAAAGTAGGTGTGGATATATCAATGGAAGGCATAAAAAAAGGAATTGGTTTGCAAAAACTTGATGAACTGGTTTCATTTAGTCAGTCTTTAAAACATAGAGGCTGATGAAAAATACCTACTTAGATGAAATCTTAAAAGTGACCAGGGCTTCTGTTACTAAAAAAAAGAAAAACCACCCTTTAAGCTCTATTTCGTATCCTTCAATAGACTCAGCTTCTTCAGGAGGTTTTATAACTGCCCTGAAGCGCTCTATTAAGCTCAATAAATTCGCAGTTATAGCAGAGATGAAACGAGCCTCTCCTAGTCAAGGCTTAATTAGAGAGACCTATGATCCCGCAGAGTTGGCAAGTAAATATCAAAATGCACAAGCTGCCTGTATAAGTGTATTAACAAATGAATCTTTTTTTAAGGGTTCATTAGAACATCTATCATTAGTTAGAGAAGCAGTTGATCTTCCTATATTAAGGAAAGATTTTATTGTTGATGAATATCAAATTTTTGAAAGCTTACATAGAGGAGTTCATTGCATATTATTAATTGTGGCTGCTTTATCAAAAAATGAGCTTAAAGATTTCTATCATCTAGCACTAGAATTGGGCATGGATGTTTTAGTTGAAGTTCACAATAAAGAAGAGATTGAAAAGGCATTAGAGTTAAGCCCAAAACTAATAGGGATAAATAATAGAAATCTGGAAACATTTGAAGTAGATCTGAGAGTTAGTATAGATTTATCTAAACAGATTCCTGCAGATATTCTTACGGTATCAGAGAGTGGAATTAAGTCTCCAAAGGATGTTAAAAATCTTAAGTCTTCTGGAATTAATGCATTTTTAGTGGGTGAAGCATTTATGCGAGCTAAAGATCCTGGTCAAGAGTTACAGGAGCTTTTCTTTTCCTAAGCTCAGTTAGGCACTTTTACAATTATTGCATATTACAATAACTACCTCACAACTAAGCCTGCGAACTCTAAAGTTCTCAAGGCAGTAGTCGAGGTTGTATACGAGTGAGACTTATAGTCTGAAGAAGAAGTTTTTTAACTTCTTTCCGAAGCTGTATCTACTCTCAACTCCCTTCCTCCAAAATCTTTACCATTTAGAGCGTCTATAGCAGATTGTCCAGCTTCAGCGGATTCCATTTCTACGAATCCAAAGCCTTTTGATCTGCCCGACCTTCTTTCAGTAATGATTCTTACAGCCCTAACAGGACCGTGTTGAGCGAAGTGAGCTTCTAGTTCTTCTTCCGTACAACTCCACGGAAGATTTCCAACATATAAATTCATTAATTTCCTTTAAATAAACCAATACAGCTAGGCTGCGATTGGCACTATACTTATGTATAGCTTTTTAGCAATAAGTTTTAATAAATTTTTTAATCTAAAAATAGTAACTGGTAGAAGTCATGACCTTTGCAACACGGGACATTCCTAACTTTAATTCTTCAGGTAATTCCCTAGAACCACTTTCTTTAGCTTGATCAGCATGACCACTTTCATCTTGTTTCATCTGCTCTATTATGGCTTTAGATTTGAGATCTTTTTTTGAAATTTTATGTAAATGTGAATCTAAATGAGATACGACTTGTTTTTCTGTTTCTTCAACGAAGCCTAGACTCCATTTATCGCCAGCAAGACCAGTTAACATTCCAATAGAGAATGACAAGGTATACCAAACAGGGTTGAAGACGCTTTGGTTATCTTCAAGTTCTTCTAATCTTTTGCTACACCAAGCAAGGTGATCTTCTTCTTCATCTGCAGCTTTTAGCATTTGGGCTTTAATCGAAATATCCTTGGCTGTGAGGCTCTGACCCAGGTAGAGTGCTTGCGCGCAGACCTCACCAGCATGATTCACCCTCATAAGACTTGAAGAGTGGTTTCTTTCTAATTCACTAAGTTTATTTTCTTTAAGATCATTAGCTGGATATACTCTATTACTGACATTTTTGTTAATAAAAGAGGACTTTAAACCTTTATCGAATTCTATTATTAATGTGTCAAGAAAATCTCTCATATTTCTCTTTTTATAGCCCTATAACCTATATCATTTCTATAAAAACAATCTTTCCATTTAATTTGCTTAACATGATTATAAGCATTTAATTGAGCTTCGGTAGTATCTTCGCCCAAAGCAGTTACGCATAGAACCCTACCACCATTTGTCTTTATTATATTATTTTCAGTCATTGTTCCTGCATGAAAAACTTTAATGTTTTCTGTTTCTAGAGGTAAACCTTCAATAGGATTCCCTTTTTCGTAAGATTCAGGATACCCCCCTGCTGCCATAACTACACCCAAAGATACTTTAGAATTCCATGAAAGCTCAGTTTGTTGTAATTTTCTCTTACTGGCCTTATAGCATAGTTCAATTAAATCGGAATTTAACCTCATTAAAATGGGTTGAGTTTCAGGATCTCCAAAACGACAGTTGAACTCCAATACTTTTATATTTTGTTCTTTATCTATCATTAGCCCTGCATAAAGAAATCCACAATAACTTATTCCTTCTTTATCTAGACCCTTAATAGTCGGAATTATCACTTGGTTCATAATTTTTTTATGTATTTCTGAAGTTACAACTGGAGCAGGAGAATAGGCACCCATACCTCCAGTGTTAGGCCCTTTATCTTTATCATCTCTAGTTTTATGATCTTGTGAAGATGCTAGTGGAAGTATAATCTTGCCATCAGTTAATACTATGAAGCTCGCTTCTTCGCCTTCAAGAAATTCTTCTATTATTACTTTATCACCTGCATTTCCAAACACCCTTTTTTCCAAACAGATTTTTAATGCCTTTTTTGCCTCAGTAAAATTTTTTGCAACTGTCACCCCCTTTCCTGCAGCCAGTCCATCAGCTTTAATAACAATTGGATATGAAGATTTTTCTAAATAGCTTATTGCTTTCTTTATGTCACTGAAGGATTTGTAAAGTGCTGTAGGGATATCGTGTCTAGAAATAAAATCTTTCATAAACTCTTTTGAGCCTTCTAACTGAGATGCTTTCTTAGAAGGTCCAAAACAATTTAAATTTAATGATTTAAATTTATCTGTAATGCCTTTTACAAGAGGAAGCTCTGGACCTACTATAGTTAAATCTATTTGGTTATCTTTGGCGAAGTTTGCGAGTTTATCTATATTATCTGCTGGTATATTAATATTGATAATACCCTTCTCATTTTCTGTACCGCCATTGCCTGGTGCTACGTAAATCTTTTTTACTAGTTTGCTTTGTTTTGCTTTCCAGGCAAGAGCATGCTCTCTCCCACCATTACCTATAATTAAAACTTTCATGATTTGATTATTGTTAATGTCGGAAATGTCTCATTCCGGTAAAAATCATCGCAATATTCGCCTCATTTGCTGCTTCAATTACCTCTTCGTCTTTAATTGACCCACCTGGTTGAATAATAGAAGTTATCTGCATCGAGGCTGCAACATCTATTCCATCTCTAAAAGGGAAAAAGGCATCAGAAGCCATTGCACAACCTGCTGTCTCAAAACCCCTTTCTTTAGCTTTTGATGCTGCTATTTGGGCACTATCTATACGACTCATCTGTCCTGCACCAACACCAATGGTTTGATTATTTTTTGCATAAACAATGGCATTAGATTTTACAAACTTACATACCTTCCAGGCAAACAAACTATCTCGTATTTCTTCTTGACTTGGTTCTCGCGCGGAAACTATTTTTAAATCTTCAACGGAGACAGAACCTTGGTCTATTTCTTGAACTAGAAGACCATCAGTAACACTTACAAACTTGAACCCAGTTGATAACTTATCCATTCTATCCATTTCTAATACTCTAATATTTTCTTTACTACTTAATATTTTTTTAGCGGAAGAAGAGACTCCTGGGGCTATAATCACTTCCACAAATTGGTTATCTATTATTTGTTGAGCTGTTTTTTCTTCTAATTTTCTATTTATTGCAATTATTCCTCCAAAGGCTGAAACCGAATCAGCTGCAAAAGCCTTCTCATAGGCTTCATTAATATTTTTACCAGTTGCTACTCCACAAGGATTTGCATGTTTAACTATTACGCAAGTAGGCTCTCCAAAACTTTTAACGCATTCAACTGCAGCATCAGTATCTGCTATATTGTTATAAGACAATTGTTTGCCTTGGAGTTGGACTGCATTTCCTATGCCATTTCCTTTCTTCGTATTATCAATATAAAAGGCAGCTTTTTGGTGAGGATTTTCTCCATATCTCATAACTTCCTTCTTACTAAATTTTGCAAACACAGTTTCAGGGAAACTCTCTTCATGGAGTGAAGAGAAATATCCAGAAATAGTAGCGTCATAACTTGCTGTATGATGGAAAGCTTTGGTAGCCAATAGGCTTCTAGTTTCTTGATTAAGAATACCTCCTTGTTTTTTCATTTCTTTCATTACAAAAGAATAGTCATGAGGATCAACTACTACAGTTACATATTTATGATTTTTTGCTGCAGACCTAATCATACTAGGACCACCTATATCAATATTTTCAATAGCTGTTTCTAGAGTTACATCACTCTTAGATATAGCTTCAGCAAATGGATAAAGATTTACTACGACAAGGTCAATTGGAAGAATGTTATTTTCCTGCATGGTTTTTTTATCTATAGATCTTCTAGATAATATTCCTGCATGAACCTTGGGATGAAGGGTTTTAACTCTCCCATCCATAATTTCAGGAAATTCAGTAAAATTACTTATCTCTATAGCTTCTATTCCAGCTTCCTTTAAAGCCTTCAAGGTGCCGCCCGTAGATATGATCTCTATATTAAATTCTTTGACTAAAAATGAGCAGAAGCTATCAAGGCCTTCTTTATTAGAAACGCTAATAAGGGCTCTTTGAATTTTTTGATTGGGCTCTTTTGTCATGGAGACCCAAAGGACTAGAGCATTTTATACTCTTTTAATTTTGTGCGAAGGGTTCCTCTATTTAACCCAAGCATTTTTGAAGCATGAGTCTGATTACCGTTACATTGTTTCATAGTAATTTCAAGGAGAGGTTGTTCTACTTCTTTTAAAACCATTGCGTACATATCTACTGGAAGTTCACCATCTAACTCTTTAAAATACTTCTCCAAACTTTTCTCAACTTGAACACTTAACTGCTTTCCTTCTCCATTAAACTTTTTGATTTTTTTTGCCATTTGGTATTAAGATTTGTTGTGACGGTTAGATTTCATTTGAGCAACAAATAATACATCTCAATTTTATTCTTTCAAGTAAAAAAAAAATTAATATTAGTTTATTTTTTTATTGAACGGTGGTAGTGAGTTCCTTACCTTTTTCAACTAAAGTAAATTCTTTTCCTTTTTTAGAGAGTTTTACTATAGAGCAATTATCTGGATAGAAAGTTACTAACTTTTTTGACTTGGTTATCCATCCAATAATACAGTTAATAACCATAAAGTGGGAAAAAATTATTGTATCTCTTTCAATCTCAGAAACAGACTGAATAATATCCTTTTTCCATTCTTGTTGAGGCTTTCCAAGCCTCATAATATCTATGTTAAATATATTTCTTAGCCACTGCTTTCTTTTAGAGAGAGATATGCCTGGTGAAGGAATCTCAGAAAAGATTTTATCTTTAACTAAATTAACATTTATTTTATTTATTAACGGTTCGGCCGTTTGAATAGCTCTAGCAAGGGGGCTAGAAATTACTGTACTCACTTTAGGTAACTCTGAGAATAGTTCTTCTGCAACAGCAGTTGCCTGCTTTTTGCCTTTTGCACTCAACCCCGGATCGCGATCTTCATCCCAAGAAGCATTTGCTTCTCCATGTCTTACTAAATAAATATTAATTGCTCTATTATTTTGCATTATTAGTCCTTATTATTTTTGATAGATGCAATTATAAAAATATTAATCATAATATTAAGAATGAACTATACAAGAATATATTTAGACAATGATTTCTTAATGGAAGATGAACTTAGTCTTTCAAATGACACATCTAATTATTTGATTAACGTACTAAGAAAAAAAAATGGAGATCAAATAAGACTTTTTAATGGTAAGGGATATTCTTGTCTTGCTGAAATCATATTAAAGAACAAGAAGTCTTCTATAAGGATATTAGAAAATAAAAGCTTTGTTTCTCCTAGAGGAATAAAGATTCTCTTAGGGCAATGCTTATTAAAGCCTGAACCCTTTTCATTCTCTATACAAAAATCAACTGAATTAGGTGTAGGAAGTATTACACCATTAAGATCAAAAAGAACTGTGGTAAGAATTAATGAAAGATCGCAATCAGTAAGATTGTCCCGGTGGAAGAAGATAGCTATTAATGCTTGTGAGCAATGTGGAGAAGATTGGTTACCCGAGATCTCTAATATCCAAAGCTTAGAAAATTGGTGTACTCAAGTGAAAGCAGAAACAAAAATTGTACTTTACCCCAAAGCTCAACAAGCATTGTCCCAAATTAGTTTTGGTAAGTCTTTGGCTATTGCAGTTGGTCCTGAAGGAGATTTCACACCTCAGGAGATAGATTTATGTAAAGAAAATGGTTTCATTCCTGTTACCATTGGAACCAGAGTTTTAAGAGCTGAAACTGCGGTTATTTCTTCTCTAAGTGCTGTCAGGACTTTATGTGGAGAGTTTTAACTCTTAATGTAATATGTTTATCAGTAAGAGTATATAAATGAAGCTGGGAGTGGTAATGGATCCAATTGGGTCAATAGATTTTAAGAAGGATAGTACATTAGCTATCCTCTTGGAAGCTCAAGCTAGAAACCACGAGATCTACTACATGGAACCTTCTTCTTTATTTTTAAAAGAAGATGGAGCGTTTGGACTTACTCACCCAATTGAAGTAAAAGATGATTCTAAATCTTGGTATGACCTTTCTGAAATTAAAGAAACAAGGCTAGCAGATCTAGATGTTATTTTGATGAGACAGGATCCACCCTTTAACACTAATTATATTTATAACACATATATTTTAGAGGCAGCAGAAAAGCAAGGAACTTTAGTAGTAAATAAACCCAGAAGCCTAAGAGATTGCAATGAGAAGGTATTTGCAACTCATTTTCCTCAATGTTGTGCTCCTTTTCTTGTTACCTCTAAAGAAGAATTAATAAAAGAATTTCTAGAAATCCACAAAGATATAATTCTTAAACCTTTAGATGGAATGGGAGGTTCCTCAGTTTTTCGAATTAAAAACAAAGACACAAATCTAAATGTAATTATTGAAACGGTTACAAATAACTTTGCTACTAAAATTATGATTCAAAAATATATACCTGAAATTAAACAAGGAGATAAGAGGATACTCTTAATTGAAGGACAGCCTATGCCTGCAGCTATTGCACGAATACCTACTGAGGGAGAATTAAGGGGAAATTTAGCTGCAGGTGCATCAGCAGTCGCAAGAAGTCTTACAGATAGAGATCTATGGATCTGTGAACAATTAAAAGCTGAATTAGAAAGACTGGGTTTAGTATTGGTAGGTCTGGATATAATTGGTGATTTTTTAACAGAAATTAATATAACTAGTCCAACTTGTTTTAAAGAATACAAATCTCTTTGTGATTTAGATGTGGCATCCTCTCTACTAGATTGCCTTGAAAAAAAAATTAATTAATGGGAAAAAAACCAAGAGTAGTATTAGCTTTTGATTTTGGTTTAAAAAATATCGGTATAGCTATAGGACAAGAAGTAACAGGTTCTTCAGAAACATTTTATTCTTTGAAAGCTCAGAATGGTCGGCCCAATATAAACGAACTTGATAAAATCATTAACGAATGGAAACCAAATATTCTTTTAGTAGGAGACCCCATAAACATGGATGGTTCAGTAAGTAACATGAAAGTAGAAACTGACAAATTTTCTAAGTTTATAAAGAAGAGATATAGTATTCCTGTGGCACTTGTTGATGAGCGTTTAACCACCAGGGAGGCCATTGAGAGGATAAACTCTAAAAGAGAATATTTAGATAAAAGATATTTAGATAAACATAGCATTTCAGCACAAATAATTTTAGAGAGTTGGTTGAGAGAGCAGAATTAGATGTCAGGTTCAATACCTAAAGAATTTATAAAGGAAATCATAGACCTAACTGATATATCTGAAATTATTCAAAATTATCTTCCTCTTAAAAAAAAGGGCAAAGATCTTTGGGGATTGTGTCCATTTTGTGATGACGGTAAGAATCCTTCTTTTAGCGTTAGTCCTCAAAAGCAGTTTTATTATTGTTTTAAATGTAGATCTACAGGCAATGTCATAGGTTTTCTCCAGGACTTTGAGGGTCTTAGTTTTGTTGAATCTGTTGAGGATTTATCAGGAAAACTAGGTTTGGATATCCCCTATCAAAGTATGGGAAAAAAAATAGACAACTTTGACTCTATTCTTGAAGTCCTGAAAGTATCGTCTGATTTTTTTGAGTCTAAATTGTCTGAAGAAAATGCAAAGAAAGTCCAAAATTATCTTAAAGAGGAGAGAGCAATTTCAGGTGAAATATGCAGAAAGTTTTCTGTTGGATATGCTCCTAAATCTTGGGACGCATTAACTTCATTTCTAAAGGAGAAAGGGTTTTCAGAAAAGTTATTGGTCGAAGCTGGACTGTCAAAGCTAAATAAAGAAAAGAATTTATATGATGTTTTTAGGGATAGATTGATCTTCCCAATTAAGAATAAAAAGGGCCACGTATTAGGTTTTGGGGGGAGAGTAATGAACCCAGAAGATAACCCAAAATACCTCAATACAGGTGAAACAAAAGTTTTTCAAAAGGGAAAAGAACTTTACGGACTTCATGAAGCATTAGAAGCCAGAAAAGATTTAAAAAATATTTTTGTAGTCGAAGGTTACCTTGATGTTATAGCAATGTCAGAGAAAAATATGAGAAATTCAGTCGCAACCCTAGGAGTAGCTTCGAATCGTTTTCATATTCAAACTCTTTTACAAATAGTCAACGAAATAATCTTCTGTTTTGATGGAGATGACGCAGGGAGAGGTGCTGCTTGGGGAGCTTTAAAAAATTCATTACCCGTTATAAGAGATGGAAATCAAATTAAGTTCTTATTTCTTCCAGAAGGTGAGGATCCTGCAAGTATTCTTAAAAAAGAAGATAAAGAAAGTTTTGAAAGAAGAATACAAGGATCAAAACTTCTATCTGAGTATTTTATAGAAAGACTTAGTCAAACTGCAGGTTCAGTGACTCTTGAAAACAAGGCTTCTCTAGCATCAAAAGCAATGGATTTATTAAAGAGTATGCAAGAAAGTTCTCTAAAAAAACTCTTAGAAATAGAGGTATCTAAGATAACGGGAATAAGAAAAGAAGACATTAGTTCTTTGACTAAAGTTACTGCAACTAAAAGAACTAAAACATCTCTTCATGACAACAGACACCTCCAACAAGAAAGTATCTTCGATCAAGACAGCTTAATATCAAAAGCTATAGGAACTTTGATTTCTTACCCACAACTTTCTAAAGAAATAGAATCACTGGATTGGATAAGAAACCTTCAGCACCCCGAAGCCTATTTGTTTATCCAAATAATAGATTTTTTTAGAACTAACCCAAAAACACAAGTTGCTGATTTGTTGTCTTCTTTAGATAAGGAATCTGTTTCTTTTATAGGGTCTTTAGTAACAAATTTTCATATACCAGATAAGGAAAACTCACTAGCATATTTTAAAGACTGCTTGGAAGCATTAAAGAAGACTAACCCTTTAGAAAGAATTAAAGAGTTGAAGTTTATTTTAGAAAAAAGGAAACTAACCGAAGATGAAGTTTTTGAACTACAAAAGCATTTGCTTTCTAACTTGGATAACCTTGGAGAAGAGAACAGAAGTTTACTTAAAGTTTTAAGTCAGTCAGGTTCTGAGACTAACATCAATTAAAAAAATAATAATGTTTATTTTAGTTTTCTTGACTAAACTAATATAATCGCCACCTTTTTTATATATATGGCTAAGAAACAACAAAAAACAAATATCGAAGAAGCTGTTTTAGAAAATCCTGCTGACTTAGAAGAGATTTCGTTTAGTGAAGAAGATCTAGATAATTCAGGTCTTAGAGATCTATTAGAAAAGGGGAAAGAGAAGGGTTTCCTCACTTATGAAGAAATAAATTTAATGCTTCCCGATGAAATTTCTGACCCTGACCAGTTAGAAGATACGATACAAAAACTTATTAATGTTGGCATTGAGGTGCATGAATCTGATGCTTTACAGTCAAGTGATGATTCTAGTCCACCAGAGACAGTTGCTGAGACAAGAACAACCTTAACCTCAGTTGAAGCTGAGGTAGGTAGAACCACTGACCCTGTGCGTCTATACATGAGAGAAATGGGTACAGTAGATCTTTTGACTAGAGAAGGAGAAATAGCTATCGCAAAGAGAATTGAAGAAGGATCGAGAGAGTTATTATCTGCTTGTTGTTTTTATCCAGGAATAGTCGAGAAAATCCTAGAAGATTATGATGCTGTAATAGCTGAAGATAAGAGATTATCTGAAGTCATAGTGGGGTTTATGGATATCGAAGATGAAATACCTCCTCCAGCAATAATTCAAAAAAAATTAAAAGAAGAAGGTAAGAAAGATAAAAAAGGTGATCAAGATGACGAAGAAGAACAGTCAGGACCTGATCCAGTAGAAGTTAAGAAAAGATTTAGAGCTTTAAGAACTCAGTTTAAAAAAACTGAAAAAGCTTGTACAAGATCAAGAACCTCAAAAATAGCTATACAGGAGCAAGAAAAACTTGGAGAAATTTTTAAATTTTTTAAGCTTTCCCCTACACAGTTTGAATTAATTAGTCTACCAGCTAGAGAAGCCTTAAGTATTATTAGACAGGTAGAAAAACAGATGTTATTTACTTTTGTAAAAAAAGCAAGAATGCCTAGAAAAGATTTCATAAGAGGATTTGTTGGTAATGAAACAAATCAGGAATGGACAAAAAAGACCTCTCGAAAACAAGAACCATGGGCAAAAGTAATTAAAGGTGAACTTGAAGAAGTTTTACGTCTTCAAAATAAGCTTATCAATCTTGAAAGAATTATTGGGTTGGAGATCTCTTCTATCAAAGAAATAAATAGGAAAATGTCCATTGGTCAAGCAAAGATTAGAAGAGCCAAGAAAGATATGGTAGAGGCTAATCTAAGGTTGGTCATCTCCATAGCAAAAAAATATACAAACAGAGGCTTACAGTTCTTAGATCTTATACAGGAAGGAAATATAGGTTTAATGAAGGCTGTTGATAAGTTTGAATACAGAAGAGGATATAAATTTTCTACTTATGCTACTTGGTGGATAAGGCAGGCAATTACAAGGTCAATAGCAGATCAGGCTAGAACAATAAGAATACCTGTACATATGATAGAGACTATCAATAAGTTGAATAGAATTTCTAGAAAGATGGTTCAAGAAATGGGAAGAGAACCAACCCCTGAAGAGTTAGGTGAACAAATGGATCTTCCTGAAGATAAGGTTAGGAGGGTTCTTAAGATAGCAAAAGAACCTATTTCAACGGAGACTCCAATAGGAGACGAGGATGACACTACTCTTGGAGATTTTATAAAAGACGATACTATAGATTCTCCAGACGAGTCAGCAACAGAAGAAAACCTTAAAGAAGCTACTGATGATATTTTGGGAAGTTTAACTGCAAGGGAAGCAAAGGTTCTTAGGATGCGTTTTGGGATAGGAATGAATACAGACCACACCTTGGAAGAAGTAGGGAAACAATTTGATGTTACTAGAGAGAGGATTAGACAAATAGAAGCAAAGGCTTTAAGAAAATTAAGGCATCCAACGAGGTCATCTCATTTGAAAGGATTTCTAGACGAATAGGACTTTAAGAGTAGAATCTTAAGTTAGTTGATTTTAATCATAGGGCCCTTAGCTCAGTTGGTTAGAGCAGTGGACTCATAATCCATTGGTCCCAGGTTCGAGTCCTGGAGGGCCCACCAATTAATTAAATGTATTATTTTATTTCTTTATCCTTTCTAGTAGTGTCTATTTTGCTTAATCATGCCGCTTTAGCACTTTTCTTGGGAATTCTTTTTTCATTAATTTTAAACCCTTCAGAAAATTTTATATCTAAGAAGATAGGCTCACCGTTATTACAAATTGGTATTGTGATTTTAGGTGGAAGTATAAGTGTTGCTTCTGTAGTAGAAACCACTTCAAGTTTCTTTATGTGGATATCTATCTTTGTGATAGCAACCTTTTTTGCAGGAATATTTTTAGGGAAATTATTAAAAGTTTCAAATACTCAATCATATTTATTGGCTTCGGGAACTGCAATTTGTGGAGGGACAGCTATGGCAGCTATTGCTCCAATCTTAAAGGCAAAACCTCGGGATTATAATGTTGTTATAACTATAGTTTTTGTTCTGAACGCTATTGCAGTAGTTGTTTTTCCTATAGTGGCAATTAATATAGGGTTAACAGAAAGACAGTTTGGTTTTTGGTCTGCTTTAGCAATTCATGATACATCTTCAGTCTTAGGTTCAGCTTCAATTATAGGAGATAAGGCTATGGAAGTGGCTACAACTTTGAAAATGGGAAGAACGGTGTGGATAGTACCATTAGTTGTATTTTCTGCTTGGTTTTTCAGTGAAAAAAGAAATAACTCTGGATTACCTATTTTTGTAATCTTTTTTGCATTTGCAGTTATTCTCAATTATCTAATCAATCCGTCAGAAGGGGTAGAAGCTTTTCTAAGAGAAATTAATAAAATATTTCTATTATCTGGATTATTCTGCATAGGAACTCAAACTGATAGATCAATTTTCAAGGACTTGAATACAAAACCTATATACATGGCAGTAGGGCTTTGGGTTGTTATAGTCCCGTTGAGTTTATTGTTAGTTATATCTTTAATTTAGTTTTTTTTAAGTGCTTAAATTAGATTAGTGCGTTTTTTGACTTAATTTTCTTTTGTTAAAATAATACTTAGTGTCACCTATAATTAATTTCATGATTTGTTTATCAAACATTGCTATTAGAAAAGAAAGTAATATCCATAAAGGCTTAGGGAATTTCCCATTAATTCTAGCTTTATTAAAAAAGTTATAAGATTTATAAATAATTTTTTTAATAAGATTAGGCGTCCTTAAGTTCTTTAATTCATCAAGAGTCTTCTGTTCTTCTTTACCAAATTTTTGTCTTTCATAATGTAATTGTTGAGCAAGGCCCCCATAACGCATTTGGTTATAAGTCTTTTCGGGATTAGCTTTATTCATCATCCTATATTTAAGTAAGACTTCAGGAAGGTTGTGGACCTTATAACCCTTATCAATCACTCTTAGTAAATAGTCATAGTCTTGTGAATACAACAATTCTTTTCTATAACCTCCAATTGAATCATGTATCTTTTTCTTAAAACAATATGTGGGATGTATAACATTACAAGAATAATCAATAGTACCTATAATTTCTTTGTGTTTAACAGGCATTAATCTAGTTCCTATCAGTTGATCATTTTCATCAATAATAGAAATAGAAGTGCCACATAAATCAATTTCAGGGTTCTTATCTAAGAATCTAAGTTGTTTTTCAAATCTTTCTGAATGGGCTATATCATCGCTATCCATCCTACAAATAAGTTGTGCCCTGGCAATAGAAATCCCATAATTTAACGCTGAAGGAAGGCCTTGATGGTTGAGATTATGCAAAGATATTCTTTCGTCTTGATAGGAATTAATTATATCTACTGAATTGTCGTCAGAACCATCATCCAGAATAATAAACTCAAAATCTGTGAAAGATTGTTTTAGAATACTATTTATTGCAGCTTCTAAGAACTGCTCTCCATTGTAAACTGACATAATTACACTTATTTTCGGATTAAGGTTTTTTTTCATAAATTTTAAGCTTTAAAATGTCTAACAAAAAAGCAGGTTTAACCTGTTTATTGCAAATTAAATAATGTTCAATTTCTGGTTATTAGACTACATTTTATTCTTTTCAATAGAAAATATGGGAGAATATCACTATAGAAGAAGATTTATAGGTAATAAATTGAACTCAAAATCTTCAAAAAATAAAGAATGAAAGCTGTAATTCTTGCTGGAGGATACGGAACGCGTATTTCGGAAGAGACCGAATTACGACCCAAACCAATGATAGAGATAGGCGGGATGCCTATTCTATGGCATATCATGAAAATTTATTCTTATTACGGAATAAATGAGTTTGTTATTTGTTGTGGTTACAAGGGTTATCAGATAAAAGAATACTTTTCGAATTATTTTCTTCACAGATCTGATGTAACTTTTGATCTTAATGAGAATGAGATGGAAGTACATGAAAAATTTTCTGAACCCTGGAAAGTAACTTTAGTTGATACTGGTCAAGACACCATGACCGGTGGAAGATTAAAAAGGGTTGCAAAGTATATTGAAAAAGAAGATTCTTTTTGTATGACTTATGGAGATGGATTGACTGATCTCAATATAGAAGATCTAATAAAGTTTCATCAAGGTCATGGATTACAGGCAACTTTAACTTCAACTATCCCTCCGAGTAGATTTGGGCTAATAGAGTCAAAAAAAGGAATAGTTAAGTCTTTTAAAGAAAAACCAGCAGAAGAACTTAATAAAATTAACGGCGGATTCTTTGTGCTTTCCCCTAAGGTTTTAAGTTTACTTAAAGATGATAAAACTATTTGGGAGCAAGAGCCTTTAGAAAGGCTGGCTTCAGATGGTCAACTTGCATCTTTTGAGCACGAAGGGTTTTGGCACCCAATGGATACCTTACGTGATAAGAATGTTCTTGAATCTCTTTGGGACTCAGGAAGTGCCCCTTGGAAAAAGTGGTAATTAACTAAAATAATAAAGTCTAAACTTGTCTTTGAACTACTTTCTTTATTATGCTCTTAGATAAATCTTTTTGGAAAAATAAAAAAGTTCTTTTAACCGGTCACACAGGTTTCAAGGGTGGTTGGTTACTTGTTTTTCTTGAGAGTTTAGATGCTCATGTTCTAGGGGTTTCACTAAAAGCAGAGAAAAAAAGTTTTTTTACAGAAACTAACTTGCAAGAATCAAGTCAAGGATTAGTGCAAGATATTAGAGATCTTAACAAAATGTTAGAGATAGAAAGAACATTCCAACCCGAAGTATTGATTCACTTAGCAGCTCAACCATTAGTTATTGAATCATACAAAGACCCTATAACAACTTTTACTACCAACATTATAGGGACAGCAAACATTCTTGAGATTATTAGATTGAGTTCATCCATAAAAAGTGGGGTGATAATCACAACAGATAAGTGCTATGAAAATAGGAATTTGACTAGAGGTTACAAAGAAGATGATCCCATGGGAGGCCATGATCCATATAGCAGTAGTAAGGGAAGTGCAGAACTAGTTATAAGTTCTTATCAAAGATCTTTCTTTACGAAAGAAGATTTTAATGCTGGCTCTGCTGCAATTGGTTCCGTTAGAGCAGGAAATGTAATTGGAGGGGGAGACTGGGGAAAGGATAGATTAATTCCTGATCTGGTTAAGTCTGCAGAAAATAAAAGTAAAGTAAAAATAAGAAACCCTTCAGCCACAAGGCCTTGGCAGCATGTTTTAGAACCTCTTTATGGTTATTTATTAGTAGCCGAAAAATTGTTTAATGAAGGACCAACTGGATCTGATAATTGGAACTTTGGCCCCAAACAAGAAGATGTAAAAAAAGTTTCTACTGTTGCTGATATGTTTTGTGATTCTTGGGGTGATGATTTAAGTTGGAGTAAAGGAGATCCTGCTTTTCATGAAGCCGCTAACTTGATGTTAGATATAACAAAATCAAAAGAAACTTTAGGTTGGGAACCTAGATGGCCTCTTTCAAAAGCAATTGATAAAATTGTTGATTGGCATAAAGCTCACTTAAAAGATCAAGATTGTTTATCTATAACTAAGGACCAAATAGTGGAGTTTATAGATCAATAAGTATTGCCTAATCACATAAATAAATTCAAAAAAAAGATGACAAAAGAAAAATTTACAAGAGTGCCTTACGGATCAACTGTACATGGACAAGAAGAAATCGATGCCGTAATAAGTGTCCTTAAGGAGTCTACTCAGATGGGTGCAAAGGTAACTTCATTTGAAAATAAGATTGCTCAACTTTTTGAAAAGGAATATGGTCTTATGACTAATTCTGGAAGCTCTGCTCTATATTTAGCTATAGAAAGTTTAGATCTAGATGATGGAGCAGAGGTTATTACCCCAGCTTTGACTTTTGCTACAACAGTTGCCTGCCTTGTGAAGAATAATTTAATTCCTTCCTTTGTTGATGTTAAGGAGGATACCTACTGTATAGATGAGATGAAAATAGAGAAATCTATTACAAAAAAGACAAGAGCAATACTTGCACCAGATTTATTGGGTAATATTTGTAGATGGGACTTGATTAAATCAATAGCAGACAAACATAACTTATTGGTATTGCATGATTCTGCTGATACTCTTGGTGCTACTTATAAGGGAAAGAGCCCTGGAGTTTTTACTGATCTTTCAATAACTAGTTTTTATGGTTCACATATAATCAATGGAGCTGGTAATGGTGGAATGCTTTGCTCTTCAGATGATTCTGTAATAAAGAAAGCTAAACTTCTAAGATCTTGGGGAAGGAGTTCATCGCTTTTTGCAGATAGTGAATCTATTGAAAATAGATTTCAGGTTTACTTAGATGAAATAAGATATGACGCAAAGTTTGTGTTTGAAGAGATAGGGTATCAACTAGAGCCCTCTGAGATTAGTGCTGCTTTTGGATTAATACAACTAGAAAAATTAGCTAAGAATTTAGAATTGAGAAGAAAATTCTTTGATCTTCATAATCAATTTTTTGATAATTATTCAGATTTTTTTATTTTACCCAAAGAGACTGAAGATTCTCATACAGGTTGGTTAGCTTATCCTTTGATAGTAAAAGAAAATAGAAAATTTACCAGGACAGATCTACAAATTTTTCTTGAAAAAAGGAATATTCAGACTCGGGTAGTATTTACAGGGAACATCCTTAGACAACCAGGTTTCAAAAATATTAATTGCTTAGGAAAAGCTGAAGATTTTGTGAATAGTGATAAAGTTATGAAAGGAGGAATGCTCCTAGCCTGTCATCATGGTTTAAATGAAGAATCAATAAACCATATTCATCAAAGTGTTAAGTTATTTCTTGAAAATAACTAATTGGTTAGTAATTCCGAAGCACAAATAGAGGCTCTAGATTATATTGAGAGCATTAAATAAATATAGAGACTAACTTTTGATTAAGCGGACAGTAGATGATTACCATCAATTAAGTGGTAAATACCTTGATAAGCTTAAGGAATTAGAAAAAAAATTCTTAATTACTGGAGCTGCAGGTTGGCTTGGAAAGGCAACCTTAGAACTGTTAAAAAATGTAAGTAAAGATTTCCCCAACAATATAGCTTGTTTTGGTTCAGCTGAGAAAGTTATTGAGTTATTAGATGGCACTAAAGTTAAACAAAATAAACTATCTGATTTAGAGTCTTATCCTAAAGAAAAAGCTGATTATTTAATTAATTTTGCTTTTCTAACCAAAGAGAAATCTATCAACCTATCAAAAAAGGAATTTTTAGAAACAAATAGGTTCTTGTCGAATTTCATATCTCAACAAGCTTTAAGGATTGAAGTTCCAAATGTAATTACCATATCTTCTGGTGGAGTATATTCTCAAGATAGAACATTTGTTGAGAGTATTGATGAAGACATTTATGGTTTTCTAAAATTGGAAGAAGAATCGCTATTTCTTAAATTATCTGATTTAGGAAAAAGAATTGTCATACCTAGGTTGTTTAATGTTTCTGGACCTCATGTCTATAAACATGATCTATATATGCTTCCTTCACTAGTCTTCCAAGCCATTAAAAAAGATAAAATAATCATAAACTCTCAGATGAAAGTGTATAGGTCTTTTGTATCGCTAGCCGAATTGATGTCAGTAGTTCTTGGAACCTTTGAAGAGCTTGAACTTGGTGAGAGTTTAGTTTTTGATGCTTCTGGGACTGAAGTTATTGAGATTGGAGAATTAGCCCTAAAAGTTAAACAATTATTGCATTCTGAAGCAGAGATATTAAGGCGAGCACTTAATAAAGAAACTGCTGATAGATATTTAGGTTCCTCGAAAGAATATACGGATTTAATTAGAAAATTAGAAATTTCTCCTCACTCCCTTAAAGATCAGATTCTTTGCACAGCCCTATATTTAAAAAGATAGTTAATGCAGAATAATTAGTTTAATGAAGTCTAAAGTTTCTATCCTATTACTTTCTTATAACCAGAAAGAGTTTATAAAGGATTCTATTGAAAGTTCTCTTAATCAAAGCTATAAGAATTTAGAAATTGTTATTAGCGACAACGGATCTACAGATGGTACAGATGAAATAATAAAATCTTATCAAGATCATCCGCAGGTAAAACTATTACTTAATAATTCTAATGAACCCATAACTAAAAGATATAACCAAGCTTTACGGTATTGTGAAGGAGAATACATTTCTATTTTGTATGGAGATGATTACTATCTCCCCGAAAAGATAGAGAAGCAGCTAGATTGCTTTAAAAATCTTTCTTCAGATTGGGGGGTAGTGCACGGACCGGGTTATAACTTAGAAGTTTCAAACAACAAGCAAACTCTTGCCGGGTGTACTAAAGTTCACGGGGAAGCCTTAGAGTATATTCTTAAGAATTACTACGATGGTTTTATTAACCCAATATCTCCTTTAGTAAGGAGGAACTGCTTTTTAGAATACCCTTCTTATGAGGACTTGTTTACGGAAGGGGAATGTCTTTATCTAAAATTTGCCCTCAAGTATAAGTTTTTCTTCTTGGACGATCCATTGGTTGTAATGAGAGAACATGAGACAAACGCCAGATGGTTCTCAAAAAGAAATAGCGAAATTTTGGACACTTGTTTAGAAAGGTTAGAAGGTTTTGAAGAATTTCCTCAAAGTTGTACAACACCTCTCCAAAGAATAAAAGTAAAAGCTCTTAGTAATTCAGCCTGGCAAAACATAAGACTGGGAGTTGATGTTGAATGGGCTAGAAAGAAGCTCATCAATGCTTATAGATTATCTTTTATAAGTTTCTTTTTCCCTCGTAATATGGTCGCTTTGCTCCTTACTTTATCTCCAAATTTTCTAATAAAGTTTTTTAATAACACTCTAGATTTATTGTTAGTAAGGAAAAAACAAATTTATAAATAGGAGTCCAGTCAAAAATATTATTTTCTTTCCTGCTCTAACATAATATTACTATTCCACCAAGCAGCGTCAGAAAAAGCTCTCATGTCTAGTTCGTGAGTCCAAGAAGATCTGTGCTGTTGAGATAAGTGGAAATATGTATCTGCTATCTTCTCTGGTAGCAATAATCCGTCATGTTCCATTCCCTTAGTTTCTCTAAACATCTTATACATTTCAGGACCCATCATTTTGCCCAGAGTATCAGGTG
>CAJWPI010000007.1 GCA_913045055.1 uncultured Gammaproteobacteria bacterium
TAGTTCTGTCATAGATGGCATAAGCTTGCCTTCTAGCAGAGCTTATAGCACCCCCGGCAAATAAAGGAAAAGTCACTTGAATACCATATTGACGATTATCTTGCTCTAAGCCAGAGATGGGATTTTTTATAAACCCTCCAAATTGTCCAGATTGACTTGTACTTTTTGTTACCCTTCCTACTATATCTATATTTGGTAAGTGAGATGCCCCGGAAGCTCTAGCGCTATTTTTGGCTGCTACCTGATTCAGCCTTGCTGCTTTTAGTTGGTAGTTATTTTCTAATGCCAACTTAACCCATAATTCTCTTTCCATGGGATCAGGCAATGTTATAGGAAACTCATCTGATAAGGGACTTAATAAAGGAGTACTGGCACCGATGATTGCTGCCAAAACCTCTTTAGCAGTATCTAACTGTCCTTCTCTAGCTATCCTTGAAACTACACTTAAATCATAAGCAGCTTGAGTCTCATGCACCTCTGTTATAGCAGCTAATCCAACTTCAAATCTTTTCTTTGCCATATCCTTTTGTCTACCAATAGCCTCTTCTTCAGCCTTAGCAGCATTTAAACTATCAATAGCGTTCAACACATTGAAATAGCTTGAAGCAACCCTAATCATTGTTTCTTGTTGTTGGAAAGCGAATTCAGCAACCGCACCTTCGGATAAAGCTTTACCTTGTTTAAATTTGAACCACTTATCCAATCTAAAAAGAGGCTGAGATATAGTCCCTGAATAATTATTTGAATTGTATTCGTCTATTAAAGTCTCCTCTATCCTAGACTCATTCCAATTAGTACTGCCTGAAACACTTAAAGAAGGCAGTAAAGCAGCTATTCCTTGTCTTTTAGATTCTTTCCCTGCTCTAAAACTGGCCTCAGCAGACTTTAATAAAGGGTCGTTGTTAAGAGCTAGTTCGTAAATATCTTCAAGATCTTCTGAAAAAATAACAGAAGGAACTGCAAAAAATAGAAGAATAAAAAGCTTAATTTTTTTAAACATCAGAAATCCTCTTTATCTAGGTGTATTACTTAAGTATAACACCTAAAAGGAAACTTCTCTAATTTTTATAATAATTTCAATATTGCTTAGGTTTTTTGAAGTTATAATGAGATTCTTTAAAAACCTCAACTTATTTGGAGATATTATGACAATACAAGAAGGAGACACATTACCCGCAGTAACTTTGACTACAATGACTGAAGAAGGACCTAAACCTATTGACTTACAAGAGTTGTGTGATGGAAAAAAGGTTGTTTTATTTGCTGTTCCTGGAGCTTTCACCCCAACATGTAGTGCTCAACACTTACCAGGCTATGTTCAAAATTCTCAATCATTCAAAGAGAAGGGAGTAGATGTCGTGGCTTGTGTATCAGTAAATGACCCATTTGTTATGGGAGCATGGGGAAAAGATAGAAATGTTTCTGACGAGGTCTTAATGTTAGCTGATGGTAATGGAGAACTTACTGCTGCAATAGGTTTAGAGATGGATGGAACAGGTTTTGGACTAGGCACAAGATCTCAAAGATATGCGATGGTAATAGACTCTGGAGTGGTTGCTACTTTAAAAGTAGAACCAGGTCCTAGTTTAGATGTTAGTTCTGCTGAATCTATTTTAGAATCCCTCTAGAAACTTTTATGACCCAACCTATTTATGACATAGGTCAGATATGTCAGCTAGATAAATGGGAAACCTTTATCAATGGCCAACCTTTTGATACTTTTACAAGATTAAGAAAGGAAGCGCCTGTTTATTGGCATGAAGAGGTCTTGGAATTTGAACCTGGATTTTGGGCCTTAACAAAGTACGAAGATATCATAATGGTATCGAAAGACCCTGAAACATTTTCTTCTGCTAAAGGAGGCCATCTAATGACTATGGGTGATCCTAAGGTAGTAGATCCAGCAGCCGTTGCAGCCATTATAGGAAATATGATTGGAATGGATCCTCCGGAACATCAAGTGTATAGAAAAATGGTAGCTCCTAGATTTTCTCCAAAATCAGTTCGTCTTTTAGAAGATGGCATGAGGAAAAAAGTGAAGGAACTATTAGATAAGGTCGAAGACCTTGGTGAGTTCAACTTTGTAACAGAAATAGCTGAACAACTTCCTTTGTGGGTTCTTTGCGAAATGATGGGCATTGAAGAATCTGAACGTCCTAAAATAAGAGATCTTGTAAATAATCTTACAGATGCATCTATTAATCAAGACCCTGAACAATCTATGCAAGTATGGCTCAATTACATGGAACTATTCAAGATGGGTAGGGATATGATTGAAGAAAGAAGAAAAAATCCTACTGATGATTTAATGAGTGTAGTTGCAAATACTCAAGTAGAAGGAGATGAGTTGCCACCTGAACTTCTCGATGGTTTTTTCTTACTTATGGTAATAGCTGGTAATGAAACTACACGAAATACTATAACCGGTGGTTTATTGGCTTTAACAGAAAATCCTAAAGAAAGAGAAAAACTTATTAAGGATCCTTCACTTATTTCTAATGCTACTGATGAAATGCTTCGATGGGTTACCTCAGTTATCTACTTTAGAAGAACTGCTACCAAGGATACAGTTATTAGAGGTCAAGAAATAAAAGAAGGTGACAAAGTTGTTATGTGGTATGGGTCTGCAAACAGGGATGAAGACATATTTAATGATGGACACTTGTTTAAAGTAGATAGATTTAATGCTAAGAAACATTTAGCTTTTGGAGCAGGGGAGCATCTTTGTCTTGGCAATAGATTAGGCCATATGCAAATAAAGGTTTTATTTGAAGAGTTATTAAAACGTTATCCTGAAATTAGATCAGTTGCTGATCCTATCAGAGTTCCTTCTAACTTTTTAGCTGGAATTTCTGAATTAAAAGTAAAGATTTAATTATGCTAACTAAAGGAGACGACTATCCAATTCATCAGTTACCTCTTCCAGTGTCTGAAGTAGGTTCAGAAAGAAACTTTTACGATCGCTATTTTTTCAATGGTTATAACAAGGAGGGGGATGTATTTTTTGCAGCAGCTCTTTGTGTATATCCTAATTTAAATATTATGGATGGCTCTTTTGTTGTTGTAAGAAATAATATGCAACACAATTGCAGGTACTCCAGAGTAATGGGTTTAGAAAGGCTAGATACAAGAGTAGGGGCTTTAGAAATTGAGGTATTAGAACCTTTAAAAAGATTAAAAGTAGAAGTCTCCGATAAGGAAGCAAATATCTCCGCTAAACTTACCTTTGAAGGTAGATTTGAGGCTGTGGAAGAACCAAAAATGATCTTAAGTAATGGTCCTAGATTAGTCATGGATTCAACTCGCTTGACTCAACAAGGCAGCTGGTCTGGATACATAAATTTATTAGATGAGGAAATAAAAATAGACTCTAAGAATTTTTATGGGACTAGAGATCGATCATGGGGAATACGTCCCGTAGGTGCACCAGACAGTCAACCTACAATTCCTTTAGAAATTCCACAGTTTTATTGGTTATGGTGTCCTGCTAATTTTGATTCTTTCAGTACCCATATGTTCTTTGTTGACGATGACAAGGGGAAGTTATTAACTGGACATTCTGTTAAGCAAGGAGAAGATTATTCTGCAACTTCACTTCTAGAAAATTTAAAGAAGAATGTGCATTATGTTTCCAATACAAGACGAGTATCTAAGGCTGAATTCTTTTCAGATACTCCAGAGGGTAAGGAAATAAAAGTATCAATAGAACCACAATATAACGTTTTTATGTGTGGATTAGGCTATATGCATCCAGAATGGGGCCATGGACATTTTAAAGGCGAAGAAGCAAGCTCCTATGATACTTATAAACTTGAAGAAGATTTACATGATCCGCCTTTTCTGCATATTCAAGCCTTTTGTAATATTTCTTGTGACACTGGAGGATCTCAGTTTTCTGGAGTAGGGGTCTTGGAGCAATTATTCCTTGGTCCACATGAACCGAGTGGTTTTAAAGATCTTCTTGATCGACCTCAGTGAATCAAATTAAGGAAAATATGCCGCAAAACTTAGGTGTAGAGTTTGCTGAATATCTTTCCAGAAAACTAAATAAGAAATTTGAATGCCAAGAAATAAGGAGAATTTTTGGTGGAGCTTCAAGAGAAACTTATCGAGTAAGGCTTATTGAAAAAAATAAAAGAGATTCCGTAAATGTTATTTATCGGAGGTCTCAAAAGAATTCTTTAATTGAAACAAAGCAAGAAACTGAATATCTAGCTTATTCATTATTCCAGGGTACCGGTGTACCTGTACCAAAACTTATATCGTTTGAAGGCTCTTCACAATCATTAGGAGCTCCTTTTTTAGTAATGGAAGAATTAGAAGGAGAGGCTGCTAGCCCTTTTGATAGTGACGTGTATAAGCCTTTTGAGGAAGAAATAGGTAAGCAATTTTGGACAATTTTAGGAAAAATAGCTTCTTTAGAAGTTCCAAAAAATAGATTAACTAAGTCCTTTAAGAATCCTTCTAATGATACCACATGGAAGAATGAATTAGATTATTGGGTCGGTGTTATAAGAAACGATTCTTTGGGAATAGAGCCTATTTTGGAGGCCGCCATAAGATGGCTATATAGATGTCCTCCAAAGCAGGCTGAAAAGATATGTCTTGTACATGGAGATTATAGGAATGGAAATTTCTTAGTAAAAAAAAATAAAATTACCGGTATTCTAGACTGGGAAATGGCTCATTTAGGAGATCCTTTAGAAGATCTTGCTTGGGCTCTATCCCCTATATGGTGTTGGGAGCTTTTATCAAGACCCGCATATTTAATTAGTCGAGAAAAAGGGCTGGCTATATGGAAAAAAGAAAGCGGGCTAAGAATAGACGAAACCTCACTAAATTGGTGGGAATTATTTGCCTGCGTAAAGGGTTTAGCAATTTGGATTTCAGCTGGTAATGAATTTATTTCTAGTAGAAATACTGATCCAGTAAATCTATTTTCAGCTTGGATTCCAGGAGACATTCATAAAGAAGTAATATTGGATAAGATGGAGGCACTCATCTATCTATGAAACCAGACATAAACCAAAGTCTAATGATTCTAGCTCAAGAGCTTATTCAAAGATTTTCTCCTTTATTGCATGAAGAATACGAGCAGTCTAGACTTAATTCTTTAGCAGCTTTAATTATCTTAGGATCAATTAATTTAGATAAAGAGATAGCGAACCTTTCTGATCATAATAAGCTTATTGAAAAGTGGCTTTCTAAGTCTCTTGTACAAATACATGACAGTGAGCTTAAAGAAGAATTAGTTAAAGTATTGTCTTCTGGAGAAGATAGTATTACTCATGCAGCTCTTGATTCACGTAATCAGCTTCTTAAAAAGAATCTAGTTCGGGTTCAAGCTTATTTTGAAGATATCAAGGAAAAGGATTCTTTAATAGAATCTTGGGAAATCTTAAGAAAAATACATAACGACAGTAAGATTAATCACTTACTCCCTATGTTAAAGGAATAACTTATAGATCAGCAATTGTTGTCTGCTAGAAAGACATTAATTTCTAAATCTTAATCCTCTTTCAACATCGTCGTAATAATTTTACCAATAAAAATAAAAAAAATTCTTCAATGGTTATTTCTTTCAAATTACTTTTTCCAGAAACTGTATAATACGCTAAAACCTTAATGGTTAGAGAATATAACGCAGAGTCTATCGAAGTCCTTACAGGATTAGAACCTGTTCGAAAACGTCCGGGTATGTACACAGACACTGCTCGACCAAATCATCTTGTACTTGAAGTTGTAGACAATAGTGTTGATGAAGCACTTTCAGGATATGCCACAGAAATTTTAGTAGAGTTACATAAAGATAGCTCTGTAAGTGTTGCAGATAATGGAAGAGGAATGCCTGTAGATGTCCATCCCGAAGAAGGCATTCCAGGAGTTGAATTAATTTTTAGCAGACTACATGCCGGTGCTAAATTTTCTAATGTAGATTACAAATTCTCAGGAGGTCTACATGGAGTAGGAGTTTCAGTTGTTAATGCTTTATCTAAAAAGTTAAGTGCTGAAATAAAACGTGGAGGTAAAAAATATCTCATTGAATTTCAAGATAGTGAAAAGGAAAAAGAATTAAAGACAATTGATTCAGTAGGAAAGAAAAATACGGGCACAAAGGTTACTTTTTTACCTGATCCAAGTTATTTTGATACTCCAAAGATTTCAATTTCCCAGCTTATGGCAACTTTGAAGGCAAAAGCCGTTCTTTCTCCAGGACTGACTATTATTTTCAAAGATGAGAACTCAGGAACTTCAGAGACTTGGTGTTTTAGAGAAGGTTTAGCTTCTTACTTAAGTGACAGCAATAAAGGGGGGGATCTTGTTCCTGCAGAACCTTTTGAAGGAGAGTACATATCTGATGAAGGAGGGCTAACTTGGGCTCTTCAGTGGGTTCAGGGTTTAAATGATCCGATTTCAGAGAGTTATGTTAATTTAATTCCTACACCTCAAGGAGGAACTCATGTAAATGGTCTTAAGGGAGGGTTAACTGAAGCATTAAAAGAATTCTGTGAATTTAGAAATCTAATACCAAGAGGAGTGAAATTAATATCAGAAGATGTTTGGTTAAATTGTAGTTGGATACTTTCTGCTAAAGCAAAAAACCCTCAATTTACTGGGCAAACAAAGGAAAAACTTTCATCTAAAGAATTTTCAAATTTTGCTTCTGCCATTATTAAAGATGCTTTCAGTCTTTGGCTTAATAAACACACAAACGAAGGAGAAGAAATAGCTCTAATCTCTATTGCCAATGCTCAGGAAAGACAGAAAGCAAGTAAGAAAGTCAAAAGAAAAAAATTAACTGCTGGTCCAGCACTGCCAGGTAAACTTGCTGATTGCACTATAGACGATGTTGAATCAGGTGAACTATTCCTAGTTGAGGGTGAATCAGCTGGAGGTTCAGCTAAGCAAGCAAGAGATAAAAGCTTTCAAGCTGTAATGCCTTTAAGAGGAAAAATTCTCAATACTTGGGAAGTTGAAACCAGTGAGGTCTTAGGATCTCAAGAAGTACATGATATTTCTGTTGCTCTAGGCGTTGAGCCCGGAAGCAGAGATCTCGACGGTTTAAGATACGGGAAAATTTGTATCTTAGCTGATGCAGACCCAGATGGTTTACATATAGCAACTCTACTATCAGCTCTTTTTTTAAGACACTTCAGGCCTTTAGTAGAAGATGGAAGAGTTTATGTAGCTATGCCTCCTCTATACAGAATTGATCAAGGAAAAGATGTTTATTATGTTCAAGATGATAAAGAGCGTGACAAACTTATCCCTAAACTACAAAAGTCTAATAAGAGAGCAAAGATAGATATACAAAGATTTAAGGGCCTTGGGGAGATGAATGCATCTCAATTAAGAGAATCAACAATGCAAACCAAATCAAGAAGGTTAATCAAACTGACAGTTAAATCTGGAGACAAGTCTTCTGGTGTTCTCGACATGTTGCTTTCTAAAAAGAAGGCACATGAACGAAAAGTATGGTTAGAAGATAAAGGAAACTTAGCTAATGTCTAAAGAAACTGAACAGGTACCTTTAAAGCAATTCACTGAACAAGCTTATTTAGATTACTCCATGTATGTAATCTTAGATAGAGCTTTGCCAAGTTTAGGAGATGGCTTAAAACCTGTGCAAAGAAGAATTATTTATGCGATGTCAGAACTTGGATTGAACGCAGCCGCAAAATATAAAAAAAGTGTTAGAACTGTAGGTAATGTTATTGGTCAGTTTCATCCACACGGAGATTCGGCTGTTTATGAAGCTATGGTGCTTTTATCTCAATCTTTCAGTACACGATATCCTCTAATAGACCCCCAAGGAAACTGGGGATCAATTGATGACCCTAAATCATTTGCTGCTATGCGATACACCGAATGTAGATTATCTAGATATTCACAGATTCTTTTAAAAGAACTTGGTCAAGGTACCGTTGATTGGGTTAGTAATTTTGATGGGACCTTGCTTGAACCCCAGATGTTACCTTCAAAACTCCCCAATCTACTTTTAAATGGATCTATGGGCATTGCTATAGGTATGGCAACAGACGTACCTCCACACAACTTACAAGAAGTAGTGAAGGCATGCATTAAGTTATTAGATCATCCTAAATCGACTGTAGAAGAAATTTGTTCAATTATATTAGGACCAGACTATCCAACTGGAGCAGAAATTACTACTTCTAAAGATGAGATGCTCAACATCTACAAAACAGGAAAAGGATCTATAAGAATGCGTTCCACATACGATATAGAGAAAGGAGAAATAGTGATTACTTCACTTCCCCATCAAACCTCAAGTTCTAAAATCTTAGAACAGATTGCAGCACAGATGGATTTAAAAAAATTACCAATGTTAGTTGATATAAGAGATGAAGGAGATGAAGAAAACCCAACTCGACTAGTGCTGGTTCCTAAATCAAATAGGGTGGACAAAGAGGCTTTAATGAATCATCTATTTGCAACAACAGACTTACAAAAAAACCTCAGAGTTAATATGAACGTGATTGGTTTAAACGGTAAACCACAAGTCATGGATATTAGGTCTCTATTAAAGGATTGGTTGAAGTTTAGATCCCAAACTGTCACGAGGAGACTCGAACACAGACTAGATTGGGTGATGGACAGATTACATATATTAGAAGGCTTAATGATTGTTTATCTTAATTTAGATGCTGTTATAAAAATAATCAGGAATGAAGAAAACCCAAAAAAATCTCTACAAAAGAAATTTAAACTTAGCTTAATACAGGTTGAAGCTATACTTGAAATTCGCTTGAGACAGTTAGCAAAACTAGAAGAAGTAAAAATAAAAGAAGAGCAGACAACTTTAGAAAAGGAAAAGAAAGATTTAGAGAAGACCTTAAAATCAAAATCTCGTTTAAAAACTCTAATAAAAAAAGAATTAAAAAACGATGCAGAAGTTCACGGCGATGAAAGAAAAAGTCTAATTGTTGAAAGGGCTGAAGCAACTGCATTTGATGAGTCAGAATTAATCTCTTCTGACCCTGTTACTATAATACTTTCCAAATTGGGTTGGATTAGAGCAGCAAAAGGGCATGATGTTGATGTTGAAAATATGAATTATCGAGAAGGTGATAAGTTTTTAACTAGTTCTACAGGCAGAAATAATCAAAATGCTGTTTTCTTTGATTCTAAAGGAAAAGCTTATACTTTGCCCTGTCACTCTCTTCCTTCTGCTAGAGGTCAGGGAGAGCCTCTTACAGGAAGATTAAATGTTGAATCAGGTGAAACCTTTTTAGGAGTAGTTTCTGGGAATAAAGAAGACAAAGTTATTTTGGCTACTGATGCCGGTTATGGATTCATAGCTAGATTAGGAGATATAGAAACAAAAAATAAGTCTGGCAAAGGTGTCTTAAAAGTACAAGAAGATGGAAAGGTTTTATTTCCTCAAAAAATAAAAACTGATCAAGATAAAATCGTTGCTATAAGTAATGAAGGAAGAATGTTGGTATTTAATATTTCTGAATTACCTGAACTTACAAAAGGAAGAGGAAATAAAATAATTGGAATACCAAAAGAAAGGTATAAGTCTGGTCAAGAAAAACTTCATTCTTTGGTGGTTATTAGTGAAGGAAATGAGCTTAAGCTAATTAATGGAAAAAGACATTTTACTGTTAAGGAAAAAGATATAAGTAATTTTGAAGGATCTAGAGGAAGGAGGGGAAGTTTATTACCTAAAGTTTTTAGAAAAATTGATTCTGTTGAGGTAATAAATCTAAAGGAAGATATAAAAATAGCTTCTGAAGAAAGGTAAATGGAATGTTTGAATATTTCATTTTATCTTCTTTAATATTTCTAATAATTCTTTCTTCAACTGTAATTATTCTTCTTTTGAGGTCAAGAAAAAAGAAAGAAGAGAACTCAATAAGAAATTTGCTTGAGGATTATGAAAAAACTCAGCTTCTTCAAGGAGAGTCTTTAAAGCGTCAGGAGGATTCTTTAACAAGACTTAATAATGATATTCAATCATTTCAAGAACCTTTAAATAAATTAAGAAATTACCTTTCAGGAGGAACTAAAGCTGGTCAGTTTGGTGAGTGGTCCCTAGAAGCAATAATTGGAGATGTCTTTCCTGAAAATTTATTTATGAAGAATGCTGAAATAGTTTCTGGTTCTGGAGAGAGAGTAGAATTTGCAATAAAACTTCCTGAAGGATTGTTAATGCCTATAGATGCTAAGTTCTCTTCAGGTCTCTTCGACAATTACCTAGAAGCTTCTAAGAGTGGAGATAAAGATAAAGTTGATAAAATCAAAAACGAAATTAAAAGAAGAGCTATTCAAAATGCTAAAGATATAAGTGAAAAATATATACAAACAGGAGTAACAACAGACTTGGCAGTGATGTTTATTCCTAGCGAAAATATTCAGCAATTAATTGATTCACTGGGTATAAGAGAGCAACTATTTAGAGATTTTAGGGTTCTTATGTTAGGTCCAAACTCTTTAGCAGCATATCTTATAAGTTTGCATATGGGTTTTAGAAATATAGCACTTAATGACAGAGCAAAAGAAATAATAATAGAATTTGGTAAATTAAAGAAAGAGTTTGAAAATTTTAGTCATTCTACTGAGGACCTTAGAAAGAAAGCTGAAGCTATGTTAAAGGCTATAGATAGCCACGAGACTCGAGAAAGGCAAATGTCTAGATCCATAGATCGAATAGATTCTTTAGACTAATAAAGCCTCCCAAAAAGAGCTTTATCTATAAAAGATGTACTGGCATTAGTAAAAAGAAGTGCTAAGCTAATCATGTTGTATATTTAGGAGAATTATAATGACTGAACTTAGTTTAATGATTGGTTCAAATCCAATTCTGTGGGTTATTGTATCAATACCATTGCTTGTTTGGCTTTGGGAAGAAAGCAACAAAAATTAAATTTTTTACTCTTTTCTTATGAAAATATTTAAAGTTTTCTTTGTTCTTATTATCTTAGGAATTCTAGGCTTTGTTCTTTTTAGTTTTCCTCCCGTTCAAGATCGATTAGTTAGGAATATCTTCCAACAAATGACTCTTGAAGAATCTCTTCCTTCAGAAGATTCACTAAGTGCAATAGTTTGTGGTTCTAGGTCTCCTCTTCCTCATCCCTCAAGAGATGGGACTTGCATACTGGTTATTGCTGGAGATGATCTTTATGTAGTTGATACAGGAGTTGGTTCAGCTAATAACTTACTTCAGTGGAGAATTCCTTTTAACAAGATAAAAGCAGTTCTTTTAACCCACTTACATTCTGATCATATTAGTGATCTACCAAACTTCAACCTGCAGACATGGATCAATCAAAATAGATCTTCCAAACTTACTGTATGGGGTCCTGAGGGTGTTGAGACAGTGGTTAAAGGCTTTAATGAAGCTTTTTCACCAGATAATTTTTTTAGAAATGCCCATCATGGAGATGAGTTAGCACCTTTAAAGGTAGCTGGAATGAAACCTAATATCATTAACCTTAACAAACCAAGAATAGTTCAAACGGAGGACCTAACTGTAACTGCTTTTAAAGTTAAGCATGACCCGGTAAAGCCTTCTTTGGGTTACAGATTTGACTACAAGGGTAGGTCATTAGTTATTAGTGGTGACACATCACCTAGTCAAAATCTGATTGATAACTCCATGGGAGTAGATGTTTTATTTCATGAGGCACAAGCGAATCATATTCTCTTACCTATGAAGGAAATAATGATTAAAGCAGGCAGTATAGGAACTGCTAAGATTTTAGATGATATAACCACCTACCATACTACTCCTGAAGAAGCAGCTGAAATAGCTAACAAAGCTAATGTTGGACATCTTGTTTTTTATCATCTAACTCCTGCACCGCGTAACTCTACTATGGAAACAATATTTGTAAGAGGGGTGAATAAGATAAGAAGAGAATGGACTTTATCTAATGATGGAACGATGATAACTCTTCCTATAGGCTCAAAAGAAATTAAGATAGTTAATATTGATTAACTTTCAAATTTATTTATAGCTTTTTCTAACCTTTCTAAAGCTGTTGTTATTTCTTCTTCTGCAATATTCAGTGCAGGGGCAATTCTTAGCGTAGAACTGCCTGCTGAAACAGCTATAACTCCTTCTTTATAACAAAAATCTAGTAAGGTTTTTACTTCTCCAACTCTTTTCAGGTCACATCCAATCCATAAACCTGCAGACCTTATTTCACTAAAACATTTGTATTTCGAAGATATTTTTTCCAGCCCATTAACTAATATTTTTTCTTTTCTTATTATCTTTTCTAATAGTTCTGGATTATTAACTTTTTCTAATACTTTATTCGCAACTGCACAAACTAATGGGTTACCGCCAAAGGTACTTCCATGAGTTCCCGTCTCTAATGATTCCGCTAACTTATTTGTAACTAATGTAGCTCCAATAGGGAGACCCCCTCCAAGTCCCTTAGCGGTAGTAAGGATATCGGGTATTACTCCGTATTTCATATAGGCATAAAGACTGCCCGTTCTTCCAATTCCACTCTGAATTTCATCAAATATCAGTAATACGCTATGTTTATTACAAATTTCTTTCAAACCTTTCAGAAAAGATTTAGTAGCAGGCTGAATCCCTGACTCTCCCTGAATGGGTTCAATGATAATGGCAGCTGTATTTTTAGAGATAATTTCTTTTACTGAGCTAAGATCATTAAATTTGGCCTTTAAGATTAATTCTGGTAGCGGGCCAAATCCTTCTTTAAATGTTTCTGAATCACCCAGTGCAATGTTTAGTAATGATCTCCCATGAAAAGAATTCGTAAAGCTTACTATTTCTGTCTTTTTAATATTTGTTTTGAAATAAAACCTTCTGGCTATCTTTATAGCCGTTTCATTTGCTTCAGATCCTGAATTAGAAAAAAATACTTTGTCAGCAAAAGTAGAATCGGTGAGACTCTTTGCAAGTTCAATTGCAGGTTTATTGATAAAGAAATTACTTGTGTGCCATATCTTCTTACTTTGATCGTGTAAAACAGAGAGTAAATCAGGATTAGAATGGCCGAGGCAATTTACAGCTATTCCTCCCCCTAGATCAATGTAATGTTTATTATTTTGATCCCAAACCTCAGATCCTAAAGCTTTTTTAGGAACAAAGTTTGCTGGAGCATAAGTGGGGATTATTACTCTTTCATAATCTTTTTTTAGAATGGCATTTTTATTCTTATCTTTACTCATCTAAATAATTCTCTTTTGAAGGCGCGGTATTGTATGTACTATTTCTATATGGTCCAAATAGAAAGTAACTCAGAAAATAAATCTTTTAGAATTCTATTGAGTCCTAATCGATCATTATCATGGAAATCAACCTGCATTTTTTTATTATTTATCTCAATTACTTGCTTAACTATAGGGATAGGATTTAGTTTAGTAGGAGCTCAATTAATTCTTCCTTTTGCAGGCCTTGAAGTAATTTTAGTTAGCGTCTGTGTTTATTTAGTTTTTAGAAAGACATCATCTAGGGAAGTAATATATCTAAGTCCCAACAGACTGAAGATAGAGAAGGGGATTAATAAACCAAAACATGTTTGGGAATTTTTTAGACTCTGGTCTTCAATAATTGTAGAGAAACCGTTACATCCTTGGTATCCAGCTTATATAGTTGTAAGTTCAAAAGGAGAAAGAATTCCTATAGGTAATTTCCTATCTGAAGAAGAAAAGTTACAGCTAGTAAGGCATCTTGAGAAGATTATCTATTCGTATCGATAAAACTATTTTCTTTGGTTAAAGCGTCTTCCTACCATTGCGGAAGCAATATTAATTTTTTGGATATCAATAGTTCCTCCAGCTATTCCCCAGCCCCAGGCATCTCTTAACCTTCGTTCCATTTGATATTCTTTATTGAAACCATATCCACCCATTAACTGGACAGCTGCTCCAGTTACTTCACGGGCCATTTCATTAGAGAAACACTTACCTACACTAGACTCAAAGATACTTGGCAATCCTTCAGCAGCATTATGAGCTGCTCTATGTATTAATAATCGTGCTGCTTCAGTTTGCATTGCCATTTCAGCAAGCTTAATTTGAACAGCTTGAAATTCCACTATAGGTTTACCGAACTGCTCCCTTTCTTGGACATATTGAAGAACTTCTTCCAAAGCACCTGAAGCTTGACCTAAGGACATTGTGGCGTTACCACATCTTTCTAGATCAAAAGCTTCCATTAACTTTTTAAAGCCTCCATTAGCTTCTACTACAATATTCTCTTTAGGAATTTCAACATTATCAAAAAATATATCTGCAGAAGGAATGCCATTCCAACCCATAAGTTGCTCAGGTTCTCCAAAGCTTATTCCGCTAGTTTCTTTTTCTACATACACTGCCCCTATCCCCTTAGATCCAGGTTCATCAGACATACGACAATAGACTACATAACCTCCGGCATGACCAGCTCCTGAACACCATCTTTTTGTTCCATTTAAAACTACTTTTTCACCTTTAATTTCTGCTTTAGTAATTAGATCGGTTAAAGCGGAACCAGCATTTGGTTCTGACATTGAGACTGCAACAAAGAGATTTCCTTTACAAACATCAGGAATAATTTTTTCTTTAAGTTTTTCGTTTGCAAAATGTTCAACAGCTTTAATTGGACCAACATTACTTTCGAAGATAGGCCAAGCAACTGCTGAAGATACTTTAGCAAATTCTTCTAAAACTAATAGAGCATCTATATTAGATAAACCTAAGCCCCCATACTGAGAATCTATATTGATACCAAGAAAACCCATTTCAGCATATTTTTTCATCCATTTTTCAGGAAGAGGTGATCTATTTTGTTCCATCTCTTTAGCAACAGGAGTCATTTCTTTTTGTGAAAATTCTCGAGCAACTTTTTGAAGTTCTTTCTGTTCAGATGTTAATGAAAAATCCATAATTTCTCCTTTTTTTAAATAATTCTATTATTTTTTAGGTCTTCAATTTGTTTTTTAGTATAGCCAATTTCAATCATTATTTGTTCGGTATGTTCCCCCAATAAAGGTGCGGAACTTCTTACACTCCCAGAGTTTTGAGATAATTCTATAGGAGGAACCATTACAGGAGCTGATTCTTGCAAGTTTTTATATTCAAGATCAAGAAACAATTTTCTTGCAATTATATGTGGCTCTTCTAAGACTTCTTCGGCTTTTAATACCTCACCACCAGGGATCCTGGCTTTATCAAGCTCTGTTAATACTTCCTTACTAGTTCTACTCTTACACCATTCAGCCATTCTCTTGCTTATTAATTCCCCATTATCTCCTCTGCTAATATCATCTTTAAATCTCGGATCGTCAACCCATTCAGGTTCGTTCATTAATTTTACCCATCTTTCGAATAGAGGTTGGCCTACGGTATGCACTAATATCCAGCCATCTTTAGTTTGAAAAGTATCTGCAGGTGCTGAAGTTTGAGCCCTGTTATTAGAAGCTATTCTATTTTTGTTTAGCAATTTTTGTTCCATAACTAAATTATTTGTCATAGTTAGAGCTGTTGTTAATAGAGATGTTTCAACCCTTTGCCCTTTTCCTGTTTTTTCTCTTTCTAAAATAGCTAACAAAGTACCAAAAGCAGCTAAAGATGCTGTACAAAAGTCAACATAAGGAGAAAAAGCTTTAGATGGAGTTCCAGGCTCTCCTGTCATATCCATAGCACCTGACATAGCTTGAGCTACACCATCAAAACCCACCCTTTCTGAGTAGGGCCCAGTAGTTCCAAAGGCTGTGTTCGAAGTTAATATAATCTTGGGGTTGATTGACTTCAATGAATCATAATCTATATTCATAGATTTAAGAGTTGAGTCTGGAAGGTTTGCAATAACTATATCTGCAGTTTTTACTAATTTCTCTATTATTTTCTTACCTTCAGGCTTTCTTGGGTTTAAAGTAAAGCCAAGCTTATTTCTATTTAGTTGAAGAAACATTGAACCCTCACCTTTGTTGGTAACAGGTTGTAAATATCGATCTTCACTCCCATCAACCCTCTCTATTCTTATAACTTCTGCTCCATAGTCACTTAAGAGCATTCCACAAAACGGACCGGCTATGTATCTTCCAAAATCTAGGACTCTGTAACTTTCTAAAATTCCCTTCTTTTTATTCATTATCTTTACGGTGTTTGGATAGAAATTGCCAAATAATTTCATTTCCCCAGTTCAATTCTTCTAGATCACTCTCTTGGCATTGCGAATATCTTGGTATGCTAGCTTTTTGTTCTGTTGTTATACAATATCCTTTACCTTCAGTTTGACCAGGCCAGGCATGTTTACCTCCAGGTATTAAACAATTTACCACCTCATGTGAGCTTATTTCAGAACAACTTCTTCTGGCTAAACAAATTAACCCCCTTTCCTTTGCAATGGATAGGTTTGCATCTTTCATTTCCTTCTTGCATCCAAGAGCGTTTGCCCATTTTTCAAAAGAGATATCTGGTTTCTCATAGTACCAGCCATCTATAGATAACTCGCCATTAATTGGAGTAGTCTCATCTTTATCACCGAATACTTGCATATAGGGAAGAGGTTGATTAGGTGTACAACTCCTGTCTCTAGGTATTGATCCACTTACTGAAACAACTGCTGCTAACAATTCAGGGTGCAAGCAACCAAACCTATGAGCCATAGCCCCACCATTACTCATACCCACCAAGTACCTTCTTGATTTATCTACCTTATATTCTTTAGTAACTTGGTTTAACACTTCTTTAATAAAACCTACATCGTCATGACAGCTAGTCCATGCACAATGACTATATTTTTTGCATTCCTCTGGTTTGGGGTACTCTTCTCTTTTATTACTACAAATCTGCCTTTCCCCTTCTCTAGGCTCAGCATTACTTTCTATATCATTCCAAGAACTTACAAAGAAGGGATAATTCCCCTTTTTCCCCCAAAAATAACTTCCTTGAGGATAAACTGCAATAAATTGATGTTTTTCTGCATGGTGATTCATTCCCTTTGTGGTTTCTTTTTCAAAACCTGAAGCTGTACCTGTGTAACCATGTAAACCCATCAGTAGGGGAAATAGTTCTTTTGTATTGTATCTAGAGGGTAAATAGATTAGATATTCCCTTTCCAAGCCCTTCCAAATTATGGAATTTTCTATATATTCACCTTTATATTTTTCCGTGGAACAAGAGGTAAGAATAATTGCTAAATTTATCAAAATTAATAGTCTTAGTAATTCTTTCATAATCAATAGTTGCTAATGATGATTATAATGGCACACCTATGACTAAGACAGACATACCTACAGGCTACAAAGAATTAAATATAACTCAGCCTCATATAGCCGAGTTAGGTCCAGGCTATTTCAAATATGAAGATAATAAACTGGTTCTGGCTTTTTATGTAGACAAAGAAAACTGTAATGCAGGGGGAACAGCACATGGTGGCATGCTTATGGCAATAGCTGATTATGCTCTTTGTACTACAACAATGAAAAATCCTAAGAGCCCAGTGATCACAGTAAGTTTTCACTCAGAATTTATTCAGTCAGCTGAATTAGGAGAGCTTCTAGAAATAAGGGCTAGTTTAGTCAAAGAAGGAAAATCCTTGGGGTTTGCTAGAGGACAGATAAAAGTAGACGAAACTATTATTTTGAATTTTGGTGGAATAGTTAAAAAGCTATAAGAGATATGCAAAAAGATTTCGATATAGTTATTTATGGAGCAACAGGGTTTACTGGAAGATTGTGTTTTGAATACTTACTAAATCATTCAGACGGTATAAAGATTGCTATAGCTGGTAGGAATGAAGAAAAGTTAAAAACTCTTCAAGGAGAAGGTAATCATTCAGAAATTTTAGTTGCAGACGGAGACGACAAAGAAGCTCTTGATAGAATCACGAGCCGAAGTAGGGTAATTATTTCTACAGCTGGACCCTTTCATAGATACAGCTCTAAGTTGGTGGCTTCTTGTGTGGAGAATCAATGCCATTATGTAGATATTACGGGGGAGAATTTCTGGGTTAGAGAGTTAATTGATAAACATCACCTTAAAGCTTCTGAAAGAGGTATAAGGATAATTCCCTCATGTGGTTATGATTCTTTACCCTCAGATTTGGGGACTTACTTTGCGGTAAAAGAGATGGGTAAATCTGTGAAAAGAGTTCAATCATTCCACACAGGAAAGGGTGGTATTTCAGGAGGAACTAGCGAGACAATGTTTTCCATGGGAGATTTAAAACTAGGTAAAGAAATGACAGATCCTTTTCTATTAAACCCTAAAGATTCAGTCACAAATACTCAGAGAGAGCAGAGTACAGATAAGATAAGCATTAAAAAGAATGTAGATATCAATGCTTGGAGTGGACCTTTTATTATGGCTTTTGCTAACACTAGGGTTGTTAGAAGAAGTGCTGCATTATTCTCTCAAAAACAAGAATCTTATGGTGTAAACTTTGTTTATCAAGAGAACGGTTTTTTTAAAAGCTTTATTTCAGCTTTTCTAGTATCTACAGGAACTATTTTTGCTGGATTAATTCTTTATACCCCTCTACGAAAACTTTTTAGACCTTTATTACCCAAGCCTGGTGAAGGTCCAAGTCAATCAGTCATGGATAACGGTTTTTTTGAGTGTCTCTTTCTGGTAGAAACAGAAGATGGAGATAAAGGTTTATTCCGTATGTATGGTAGAGGAGATCCAGGATATAGAGTAACTTCTAAGTTAGTTTGCGAGAGCGCTTTAACATTATCTAAAGATGAAGAGTCTCTCCCTGGGGGAGAAGGCTATGGAGGGGTTCTAACTCCCTCTACGGGCTTAGGAGAACCCTTAATAAAAAGGCTTCTTTCTTCGGGTATCAGTTTTGAAAATCTAGAATTGTAATTATCTAGAAATTTTATAGCCCTGTTGTTCTAGTATAAATCTATCTTCACCCAAAGAACCATAAGCTTGAATCTTACCCTCTTCATTAAAAGTAAATCTAGTTATTCCATAAGCTTCATAAGGGAGTTTAGATGTATCATCTATCCTTTTAGCCCAATGCAAAACATAGACTATATTTTCTTTACTTAACGTTTCAATTATATTTGATTCTATTGGAGACCAATCTTCTGCTTCCTGTAACTGAATGTTATTTAGAATCTGTTCTTTAGAGTAGCTCCCGCTTATCACCCCTCGAGATACATTAATCTTAATATTTTTACCATCTCTCTTAATAAGCGCTCTTACATTCTCGCCTGGTTTCCCTCTAAAAGGCAACCTATCAAGATTTGCTTTATTAACTCTCATCCCATTTACTGTAAGGAACTCATCACCTACTTTTAGTACTTCTGAAGCTGGACTATTAGGAACAATCGAAGTTACTAACATTCTTCCAGTTTCTTGATTGGGGTCAAATCCAAATCCAAATCCCACGTATCTTGATGCTACTGACTCACCGCTCTCATCTAAATGAAATTTGACAGCTGAAGACCAAGCTTCTTTACTTGTGTAGTAAGCTTCCATCCAAGATCTCGCTATTCCTTCAAGTTTATTATTAGGCTCTTGCGTAACTGCGTGTTCTTTTGTTACTTCAGGAGTTTCTTCGGGGTTAAGTTCTATTGGATCAATCGCTTCCATATGACCTGTAGCAAAAAGCCCATAGGAAGAAGCTACAATAATGCCAATTAAGGTGAATTTTCTATTTATCATTTTTTCTCCTAGATATTTCAGTTAATGCTCTCACATTTAAGAAAACTATTAAAGACGTAATTAGTTCTTAATGGGAAATTTTTTAAGTCTCTTTTTTACCAGAATATTCTTGAGTCTAGCTATGTCAGGTACACCATCTTTGTAAGGAGGAAATGCTTCACCTTGAATTAAAGGAAGCATGTAATTATTACAAGCTTTAGTTATGCCAAGGCCGTCTTTAGATATATATCGCATAGGAAGAAACTTCTCTACATTTGCAACTTTTGAAAGAGCAACCTTTCCTATTCTCCATTTATATTTTTTTTCTTTTATTCTGACTATGCTTGGCATAACAGCATTCTCTCCTGAAAGAGCAAAATTTACAGCTGCTTTTCCCACTGTATATGCTTGTTTTAAATCCACTGCAGATGCTATATGTCTGGCAGATCTCTGAAGGTAGTCCGATACTGCCCAATGACATTTATACCCTAGGTTTTCTTGTATTAATCTAGCAATTATAGGAGCTACCCCTCCTAATTGCTTATGACCAAAAGCATCAGATGATCCAGAATCAGAAAGAAAAGTACCATCTTTATTCCGCGTTCCTTCAGAAACAGCCAAAACACAATAACCGTATTTTTTTACTGTTGATCTAACTTTTTTAAGTACCTTAGTTTTTTGGAAAGGAACTTCAGGAAATAGAATGATATGGGGAGGGTCTTCTTTATTTGTTTTTCCTAATGCAGAAGAGGCTGCTATCCAACCAGAATGTCTACCCATAACTTCTAAGATAAAAACTTTTGTGGAAGTTTCAGACATACTCTTCACGTCAAGACCAGCCTCACTGATAGATGTAGCGACATATTTAGCAACTGACCCAAAGCCAGGGCAATTATCAGTTAATGGCAGATCGTTATCTACTGTCTTTGGAATTCCTATACATTTTATTGAAAGACCAAGATCAGAAGTCAATTTAGCTATTTTGTTGGTTGTGTCTTGTGAATCACCACCTCCGTTATAGAAGAAATAACCTATGTTATGTGCTTTAAAAACATCGAGCAGTCTTTTATATTCTCTTTGTTGGTTTGAATAATCTTGAAGTTTATACCTACAAGACCCAAAAACTCCTCCAGGAGTATAAAGTAACTTTTTTAACTCAGTTTTTTTCTCTAGACTTGTATCTATTAAATCTTCTTTAAGAATACCTAAAATACCATTCTTTCCTGCCAGAAGTTTCCCTATTTTTTTGGACTTACTGGCAGTTTCTATAACTGCTAAAGCTGTAGCGTTTATAACTGAAGTCACACCTCCAGACTGGGCATACAATGCATTTAACTTTTTCATAAGTCGGATGTTACTTAAAAGTTGAACAAGTTGGAATTAAACTTGATATGTATAATTAAAAAATGTTTAAGGAAAAAATCCATATTTTAGGTATATGTGGGACCTTTATGGGAGGCATAGCCCTTCTTGCCAGGGAGTTAGGTTTTGAAGTTACAGGATCCGATCAAAATATCTACCCACCCATGTCAAAACATTTAGCCGATCAGGGAATAGAAATTATCGAAGGATTCAAAAAGGAGGATTTACCTGCAGCCAATGAATTTATAATTGGTAATGCACTTTCAAGAGGAAATGAAGCTGTAGAGCATATACTTAATAATAAGCTAGAATTTTCTTCAGGGCCTTCTTGGTTAGCTAAGAACGTTTTAAAGAAAAGGAAAGTAATTGCTGTTTCAGGAACTCATGGAAAAACTACAACAACAGCTATGATAGCCTCAATCTTAAATGCTCAAAGCATAGATGCAGGTTATTTAATAGCTGGTAAGCCGAAGGGTTTCACAACTTCATCCCACTTAGGTTCGAGTGATATTTTTGTTATAGAAGCTGATGAATATGACACAGCATTTTTTGATAAAAGAGCGAAATTTATTCACTATCTTCCTGAGACTTTAGTTATTAATAATTTAGAATTTGACCACGGAGATATTTATGCAGATATTTCTGATATACAAAAACAGTTTCATCATCTCATAAGAACTATGAGTTCAAAGAGCACAATAGTTTGTCCTATATCAGATAAAGAGATAAAAGAGGTATTGGATATGGGGCTTTGGAGTGAATTGCTTCAATATGGTAAAAAAGATTCCTTATCAAATTATTATAAAAAGATTAAATCTGACTATTCTTCTACATTATTTAGTATTGAAGGAGAGGAAGTCATTTTAGAGTGGGACATGTTTGGAGAACACAACATTCAGAATGCAATGTCATCAATTCTAAGTACTAAGAATCTTGGAATATCTCCCACTTTATCAATTGAAGCCCTAAAGAATTTCTCAGGTGTTTCTAGAAGGCAAGAGGTCTTATTTAATAAAAAAGGGATTTTATTTATAGATGATTTTGCTCACCACCCCTCTGCTATAGAAACAACATTAAGGGGACTAAGAGAGAAGAAAAAAAGCATGAGAATAATAGCATTAATAGAATTACGTTCTAATACAATGCAATCTGGCATGCACGATAAACATTTAAAAGAATCTGTAAAAAATGCAGATCTAATTTATTGGAAAGGAAATAATAAGGATCAAATAAAAAGTTTAATAAGCAGTCAACCTTCAAAAGCTCAACAGATAACTTCAGTTAATGAAACTGCTATGCATATTAATAAAATTATAAAAAAAGGAGATGTAATTATCTCTATGTCCAATGGAAATTTCGAAGGTCTTACTGATAAAATTTTGAAGGATTTAAGAAAATTATGAAGAGCTTAAAATTAATTTTGTTATTTTCGATATTGTCTTGTTCCCAACCTAAAGAAGATATTTATGATGCAAATTTCGCCCAAGATATCCTAGTAATAGATACCCATATAGATGTTCCATATAGACTGTGGAGGCAGGATCTGGCGGGTAACCAGATAGAGGATATCTCTAGTTCTACTTTAGGTGATTTTGACTATGAAAGAGCAGTTAAGGGGGGTTTAGACATTCCCTTCTTTTCTATTTACCTTCCAGCTGAAACTGAAGAATTAGGAACTTCTTTTGATATGGCAAATAAACTAATAGATATGATGGAAGATATAGTCAGTCAGTCTCCAGATAAGTTCTACCTTGTAAAGTCAGTTAAAGAAGCTAAAACTTTTCCTAAGAAAGGATTTATAGGTATAGCTCTTGGGATGGAGAACGGATCACCACTCCAAGGAGACCTCTCCAGAGTAGAATATTTTTATAAGAGAGGAATACGCTATATAACCCTGACCCATTCAAAGAGCAATCATATTAGTGACTCTTCCTACGATGACAAAATTCAGTGGGGAGGCTTAAGTAATTTTGGTAAAAGCGTTATAAAAGAAATGAACAAAGTAGGAATAATAGTAGATATTTCTCATGTTAATGATGATGCTTTTTTTCAAGCGATAGAAATAAGTGATGTTCCTGTAATAGCAAGTCATTCTTCATTAAGGCATTTTACTCCTGGATTTGAAAGAAATGTCAGTGATGAGATGCTAATCAAGTTAGCTGAAAAAGGAGGAGTAATACAGATAAATTTTGGAAGTGACTTTTTAAATCAAGATTCTCGTGAACACAGCAGCAAATTAAGATCTAATGTCATCAACTTTTCAAAGAGTCAAGAAATACCTCAAGTAGACAAGCTATCAGAGCAAGAAAGGCTAGAGCTTAAAGAAAGTTATTTAAAATCAAATCCCTATCCTTATGCTTCTATAGATGATGTGATTGATCATATTGATAGAGTTGTTCAACTTGTAGGTATTAATCATGTCGGATTAGGCTCTGATTTTGATGGGGTAGGGGATACCCTTCCGGTTAATTTAAAAGATGTTTCTATGTATCCAAATCTTATAAAGAAATTATTTCAAAGGGGTTATAGCAAATCAGATATAAACAAGATTCTAAATGATAATTTTTTAAGAGTTTGGCAAGAGGTTGAAGCTTATGCAGAAGGAAAATAGTCTTTCTATGGAATGTCCTTTATTTCCTCTTAATGTAAACGTTTTACCAGGAGGTTTCTTACCACTGCAAATCTTTGAACCTAGGTACATAGACATGGTTAAGGACAGGCTTAATAAGGAAAGCGGTTTTTGCATAGTTCTTTTACATCCCAAAAAAAAAGTTTCTTCTAAAGAATCTGATTTATCTTATTATTTGATCGGTACTTTTGTTGAAATAATTGATTTTAATAAACTAGAGAATGGACTGTTAGGTATTACTGTTCAAGGAAAATATAGAGTAGAAGTTTTGGATACTTGGAAAAAAAAAGATGGATTGATTATAGGTAATATCATTGAAACAGGAGAAGAAGATGAATCAGTTTCATTGGAACCAGAATATAAGAATATTTGGTCAACGCTTAAGCAGATTTGTGACCATCCTGAGATTAAAAAACTTAACCTGGAAATTGATTTTAGCTGCTCAACAAGTGTTGTATATAACTTAGCAAGCTTACTTCCTCTAACCGCACCTGAACGTCAGACACTTTTAGAGTCTAGATCAAATATCAAAAGGCTTGATAATTTAAACCAAATTGTAAAAAAACTAGGAGGCTGATAGAAATCTTTTATTCAGGGTCAGAAACCTTAAGCAGCTGTTTTCCAACATTTTGTCCAGTATAAAGTCTTACAAGGGTAGCTGGTGCGTTCTCTAGGCCTTCTTGAATGTCTTCTTTGTAGACAATTTTTCCTTCTTTTACCCAACCTTTTAATTCTTCTACAGCTTCAGGAAATTTAGAGACATAATCAAGAACTATAAAACCTTCCATTCTTGCTCTCATAATTATCAAAGCCATGTAATTAGTAGGTCCTGGAGGCAACACTTCTTCGTTGTATCTTGATATTGCTCCACAAACAACAATTCTTCCTTTTTGAGCTATTTGGGCAAGACTCACATCAAGAAACTCTCCTCCTACATTATCAAAGACTACATTGATTCCATCTGGACATAATTCTCTAATAGATTTGGAAAGATTTGCTGATTTGTAGTCTATAGCAGCATCAAAGTTTGCTTCCTCAGTAAGCCATCTACATTTTTCTGCTCCTCCCGCAGTTCCTATAACTTTGCATCCCTTAATCTTGGCAATTTGACCTGCAATTGATCCCGTAGCTCCAGCAGCTCCTGAAACTACTACAGTCTCTCCCTCAGAAGGTTTTCCAATATCAAGTAAACCAAAATATGCAGTTAGTCCAGTTACACCAAAAACACTAAGTGGCGATGTAATAGGCACATCTGCAGGTACTTTCGAAGCACTCATCATCCCTGAACCATCTGTAACAGCATAATCTTGCCAGCCGAAGGTACCTTGAACTATATCACCTTCCTCAAAGTCAGGGTTTCTGGATTCAACTACCTGAGCTACTGATCCTGCTCTCATCACCTCACCTATTTGGACTGGAGGCACATAGCTTTTTCTGTCTTCCATCCAACCTCTTTGTGCAGGATCAAAACTTAAATATAGATTCTTTAAAAGCATTTCTCCTTCCTCAGGAGATTGAACTTCTGATTCTATCCATTCAAAATTTTTCTCCCCTACCATCCCTTCAGGTCTTTTAGCTAGAACCCATTGTCTATTTTTGAAATTTTTTACAGACATTTTTTCTCCTATTTTTTAATTACCAGATCGCCAATTTCCATGAAAGCCAAATGGAATTCTGTGAGGAAGTTTTGCTGTAGCTAGCGGACCTGACTCCACATTCTGTGCATCAAGGATTAATAAATCAGATCTGTTCTCTTCACCTCTATAAGCAGTAACTATTAGGTAACCTTCTCCTTCCTCAGAATCTTCTTTTTTTGGTATAAATACTGGTTCTCCTACAGCATCATTTTCCGAAAGTTTAAAGAACTGTTTCTTTCCTGAGGTATGATCAAAATGAGCTATAGAATTAAAACTAGTTCCTGGTATATGGTCTCCTATACCGGCAGCATAATAGCCATGTCGGTATTTCATCATTGCATATCTTTCATCTACTTTTGGAAATTCTCCCAAATCACCATCTAAATAATTCTTTTTGATATTACTAGAATTTGACGATAGATCTATTTCCCAGCGATTTAGTTTTGCTTCAGCTTTTTTTGGGTCGCCCATACTTCCATCAGCATGAGGAAAAAGAGGCGCTTCTTCAAACTGCATTACATCAGCTATTATTTTATTATCCTCTGTATAAGCATTCATTGGGTGAAAAACAAAACATGGATCATCTGTATACCACTTTATATCTTCAACACTACCATCTTTGGGCATTACACCTATATGTGTCCCTTTATCTGGTTCCCATGCTATAGGAGGTTTACCTTCCATAGCTCTTTGCATATCCATAGAAAGTGGGAAGATAGGAAAAATTACATGTTCTGAAGTTACCATAAAGTCATGGACCATACTTGAATAAGGAGCATCAAACTCTTCATACTTCACCAAAGAACCTTTTGCGTCTATAACGAAGTAACTCATTCTAGTACTAAAGAAGTCTCCAACGGTATAACTAAAGCCATGCATATGACCTGTCAAAGGATCTATTTTTGGATGCGCCGTCATTGGAGACAGGAGTTTATTGTCAAAGTTTTGAGAACCTTTAGATTCAAGAGAAATAGGATCTAATTCAAAAGGAAGATGCCCTTCTTCCAAAGCTAATAGCTTGCCTGCGTGGAATATTATGCTAGTGTTTGCAGTACCATCCTCGTTTTCAGGATCCCAATCAGGATCAACATCCATGGGATTTAGAGGATTAATCAAAGACCTTCCAGATTTTCTTTCTTGTTTCCATTTAGAGGTTTGAACCCATCTGTTTTTATAAGAGACTTTTCCATTTTCGAAGTGAAAAGCATGAATCATCCCATCCCCAGCAAACCAGTGGTATTCATTCCCCATAGGAGGAAACTGCGGATCTGGACCATTTCTGTAATAACTTCCAAAAATTTCTTTAGGTATTTCTCCTTCCACTACTAGGTCATTTAAATCACATTCCATTCTTATTGGAGCGTAATTGCCATTTAGAAAATCATGATTAGGATATGGTTTAGTCATTAATTTCTCCTGTAAACACTTTCGAAAACTTATTAATTATATTTTCTAGGGTTTAAACTTTTTTATTAAGCCTATACCTAGAAGCTAATAATACAGCTACTGTTGCTGCAATTATACTTAATACCATAGCTATTATGTTAGTTTCACTTGAAATAGCTTTCCCAGCAAAGTAACCAGGTAATACATAAATACAAGCCCAAAAAACTCCTGAAATTAAGTCAACTAATAAAAATTTTTTTATTTGCATTCCTAAAGAGCCAGCTATTAAAGGTAATAAAGCCCTTACAGGACCTATGAAGCGTCCTATAAATATTCCTGATACACCATATAATCTAATAAATTCCCTTCCTTCTCTTAACCAGTTTGGATGTTTAAGAAAAGGCCAAGTATTATCAAGTCTACCTTTGAAATATGTTCCTATCATAAAACTCAAAACATCTGCTAAACATGCACCAAAGTAAGCTAGAAAAAGAACATACCAAATTGGAAGTCCTAATGATCCAGCCATTCCTGAAATTAGAGCAAGTAAAGCCACTCCGGGAACTATTAATCCAATAACTGCAAAAGACTCTATAAAGGCTGCAATGAAGATAGAAGTAATTAACCATTCAGGGTTATTTTGTAACCAAAGTAATACGATAGCCGGGTCAATCATTCTATAATGCAAAATTTTATAAGAAATAGTCCTATAGAATATTGAAAAATGCTTGATAGTAAAGACATAAATAAATACGTAGAAGGTCTAGGCTCTTCATCAAAGAAAGCCAGTGAGGTTCTTGCTAGTATAAGTACAAAGGATAAAAACTCTGCTATAGGATTTATAGCTGACGAAATTAATATTAGAAAGAAAGAAATCTTAAAAGCTAACAGTCAAGACCTTGTTGAAGCTTCTAAAAAGGGAATAAGTGACTCTTTAGTTGACCGTTTAGAGCTAAACGACGAAAGAATAGACACAATCCTTCTTGGTTTATCAAGAATCAAAGAGCTACCTGATCCTGTAGGAGAAATTACTACATTACCTCCCACCCCTTCTGGTATCAGAGTTAGTCAGATCAGAGTTCCTTTAGGAGTAATTGGAATTATTTATGAATCAAGACCTAATGTAACTGTAGATGCATCCGCTTTATGCTTAAAAGCAGGTAATGCTTGCATACTCAAAGGAGGTGCTGAGTCTATTAAATCTAATATTGAACTAATGAAGTGTATTAAAGAGGGCTTAAGTAAAGCAGATATTCCAGAAGACTCTATAAACTTAATAGAAACTGTTAATAGAAAAGCTGTGAATTACCTTTTATCTTTAGAGGATCACATAGACCTGATAATTCCAAGAGGAGGAAAGAGCTTGGTAGAGATAATAAATAAAACTACAAACATCTCTGTTCTAAAGCATCTTGAAGGAATATGCCACGTTTTCGTAGATAAGGAAGCAGATTTAGTAAAGGCTAGAAGTATAGCTTTTAATGCAAAAACATACCGTTATGGTATTTGTGGATCTATGGAAACTTTACTATTACATGAGACTATAGCAAATCAGTTTTTACCTGAAATATCATTAAAGTTTCAAGAAAAGGGCGTTGAACTAAGAGGTTGTAAAAAAACATCCCAAATTGTTGATGTTAAAAGAGCTTCTCAGGAAGATTGGTCTACCGAGTACTTAGGGCCAATATTATCTATCAGGGTAGTTAAAAGTATTGATTCAGCCATTGATCATATTAATGCTTTTGGTTCATCTCATTCTGATTCTATAGTCACTGAAGACAAGGGAAGAGCTAAGCTCTTTATAAATAAAGTTGACTCCTCTTCTGTTATGCACAATTTACCAACTTGTTGGGCTGACGGCTTTGAATATGGATTGGGAGCTGAAATAGGAATTTCTACTGATAAATTACATGCAAGAGGACCTGTTGCTTTAAAGGGATTAACTTGTCAGAAATATATAGTAGAAGGGGATGCTGAGTTAAGAGGAGTTAAATAAGGATTTTTATGCCTAATTTAGTAGGTATTTTCGGCGGAACATTTGACCCTGTGCACAATGGCCATACTGAGACAATAAGAAGTTTATTAAATCTTATAACTTTTAAAGAAATTAGAGTTATACCCAATGGTATACCCCCTCACAGACCATCTGTTATAGCCTCTACATCAGAAAGGTTACAAATGGTTTCTATGGCTTTTAATTCCTTAAATAATATAGTTGTTGATGATAGAGAAATAAAGAGGAGAGGACCCTCTTATGCAATCGATACAGCAAAAGAAGTTATTAATTTATATGATAGCTGTTCTTCTATATGCTGGATAATGGGTACAGATGCTTTTTCTTCAATAGATTCATGGCATAGATGGGAAGAATTTTTAGATCTGGTCAATATTATAGTTATGAGTAGACCAGATAAGACAATTGATAAAAACACTATCTCTTACAAGATTTTAAAAGAAAGACAGATAGATAATAAAGAAGATTTTATTTCTTCAAAAAAAGGAAAGGTTTTATCTATCAAAGTTAGACCAGTGAAAGTTTCTTCTTCGAAAATAAGACACAATATATTTTCAGGTAAACCCGTAGATGAGATGATATTTCAAGAAGTTGCAGGCTTTATTGAAAGAACAAAATTGTATATTGAGAAGAATGACTCCTTTAAAGATTAAAAACATAGTTTTTTCTAGCCTTGATGAACTAAAGGCAGAAGACCCTGTCTCAATTAATGTAAAAAAGACAAGCTCCTTTACTGATTACATGGTGATAGCTACTGGAAATTCTAATAGACACATTAAAGCAATTAGTGACAAAGTTCTTTCAAGTTTAAAAGAAAATAAGGTTGAGCTCTTGGGGATTGAAGGACAAGGAGATGAGGGATGGATTTTGATTGATACAGGGGATGTAGTTCTTCATCTTATGTCAGATAAAGCTAGAAATTTTTATGATTTAGAAAGCCTTTGGGATTCAGATCTTTAGTTGATGAATATCAAAATTATTAGCATAGAGAAAAGAAGACCTTCTTGGGCAATAGAAGCTTTTAAAGAATATGAGAAAAGGTTTAATAATTCTGTTTTTGTAGAGTGGCAGGGATATAAGCCAATAAGAAAAGCAGGTAATCTAAATAAAAAGGAAGTTTTAAGAAAGGAAGGAGTTAAAATTCTTTCTGGGATTAAGAAAAGAGGAATAATTATTTCTTTAGATAGAAAAGGGGAGGTTTGGGATACAGAAAAGCTAAAGAAGGAAATGGATAAGTGGCAAATGAAATCAAAGAATCTTTTTTTCTTAATAGGCGGACCAAATGGTTTGAGCAAAGAATGTATTGAAAAGTCCGATGTGAGTTGGTCTCTTTCTGCCCTAACCTTCCCTCACTCTTTTGTTCCATTATTAGTTTTAGAGCAGATATATAGAGTATGGTCCATTAATCAAAAACATCCATATCATAAATAAAAATAAATGTTTGATAGCTCAGAATTTTCTAAAGAGGCAGAAAGTAAAAAAGTTCTCAAGAATAGATCATCTATTTTATTAATTATATTGCTCTTGATAGGATTTATTTCTTTAAGTCAGATTTTTAAGTTAACGATTTTTGATCAGGAAAGATACCTTACTGGATCCGAAGAAAATAGGATTACAATAATCCCCATCAACAACTCTAGAGGCTTAATAAAACTTAGTACTGGTGAACTCGTTGTTGAAAATGTTGTTTTTCAGAATTTGATTTTAGAACTAGGAGATGAAAAGGAGTTATTTATCATATCTTCCGTAAAGGACTTAGGAAAAACTTTAGAATTAGATACAGAACAGATACAAAATATTATTAAGAAAATTGATTTCAATAAGAGATATAGAAAGGTAACCCTTCTTGAGAATCTTTCAAATAAGCATATAGAGAAGTATTTATTGGATGAAAAAAAATGGCCATTTATTTCGTTACAAGCTGAACTAAGAAGGTTCTTGATTGATGGACCTTTGTTTTCTCATTTAGTTGGCTATTTAGGTTATGCAGATTCAGAAGATGAAGAGATTAAAAATAAAGGTTTTGAAACTAATCCTTGGGTAGGTAAAACAGGATTAGAAAAAGAATATGAAGAGATATTGAGAGGATCTTTTGGATTTAAGACCGTAGAAGTTGATGTTCATGGAGAAGTAATTAGAGAAATAAGTAGAATTAAACCTTCTGAAGCAAACACTATTTATCTTTCCCTTGATAGAAATTTACAAATGTTAGCAAGAGAAGAGCTTAATGGAAGAAGGGGTGCAATTGTTGCATTAGATCCCAATAACGGCCTAATTAAGGCCTTTGTGAGTTCTCCTGATTTTGATCCTAATATCCTAAATAGAACAGAAAAAGGAAGATTTGAAGATATCGCGAAGAATGATCAAGGTCCGTTCTTTAATAGAGTAATTTCTGGCAAGTATCCTCCTGCATCCACGCTTAAGCCCTTTATTGGACTGTTGGGTTTACAAGAGGGAATTATAGAATGGCCTACCACAGTAGAAGATCCTGGCTTTTTCCAAGTAAATGGTGAAGGAAGGAAGTACAGGGGTTGGAAAGAAGACGGACATGGTACTGTAAATTTAAAAAAAGCCATCGTTGAATCGTCTGATGTATATTTCTATGAGTTATCTACTCAAATATCAGTAGATAAGATTTCATCTTTTCTGGAGTCTTTTGGTTTTGCTTCAATTTCAGGTATAGATATGTTTGGTGAGGGTTTTGGCGTGTTGCCAGACAGGAAATGGAAGCTTGGAAATATTGGAGAAACTTGGTTTGTCGGAGATACAGTTAATCTCGGTATAGGACAAGGATATATAACAACTACCCCTATTCAACTGGCAGTTGCAGTTTCAGCTTTAGCAAATAAAGGTAAAGTAATTCGTCCAAGAGTTGTAGAGAGAATCAACGATGTTTATACATCCCCTGAAGTATTAGAAGAGGTAATTTTAAGCGATAAGAGTAATTGGATAAAAATGGAAAAAGCAATGGTTGATGTTATTGAATCTTGGCAAGGTACTGCACATAATTTATTTGTTGAAGGAGATATCAGATTAGCAGGAAAAACAGGTACCGCTCAAATAAAAAGTCTTTTTGAAGATGATTTGAGTGTAAAAGAAGAATACTCGGATATAAGGAAAGACAAAGAAAAAAGAGATCATGCTCTTTTTGTAGGTTATGGTCCAGTCCCTGATCCTCAATTAACTGTAGTCATAGTAGTCGAGAATGGAGAATCAGCCAGCACCGTTGCGGCACCCATAGCGAAGAAGATGATTAATTTATATATAAAGTCTAGAAGTTAAATGTCTAATAGACCTTTAGATTACTCTCTTAATAAGCCGTTCAGAAGATCAAAATTTAGTGCAGGAAATCTTTTTAAAGATTTCACTCTAGTTTTATCCATTGCAGTTCTTTTAGTTTTCGGTTTTTTTATGCTTTATAGCGCCAGTGGGCAATCAGAATTTATGGTAAAGAGACAAATTATTTACTCTATATTAGGGTTAATAATGATGTTCATAGTAGCGCAATTTCAACCAAGGTCTTATAAACCACTCTTTATGCATTTATTCTGGGTTGGCATAGCTTTATTAATCTATGTTTTAATTTTTCCTAGTCAAGATTTCTCAACTAATAGATGGATAGACCTTGGATTTATAAGCTTTCAGCCTTCAGAGGCTTTAAGGTTAATATTGCCCTTATCTGTTGCGTCTTTTTTAACTAGGAAAGAATTAAGGCCTACAATTAAAGATTGGGTTACAGTATTTTCTGCAGTATTTTTATGTTTCTTTCTAGTAGCTAAACAACCAGATTTAGGTACAGCATTGGTAGTTGCAACTGCAGGCCTACTGCCGATTTTTTTATCAGGATTTCCTTTTTCTTTTATTGCTATATCTACTCTTATTCTTATATCTTTATACCCTTTTTATTGGGCAAGTTTAAAAGAATACCAACAACAAAGGATCTTAACTCTTTTTAATCCAGACGCTGATCCCTTAGGTACTGGATGGAATATAGCACAATCTAAAATGGCTATAGGGTCTGGAGGTTTGTTTGGTAAGGGTTATCTAACTGGAACACAAAGTCAGTTAAATTTTATTCCTGAAAGCCATTCAGATTTCATTTTTGCTGTAATAGCTGAGGAATTAGGTTTAGTTGGTATCTTATTCTTAATCACTTTATATGCAATTATTCTTTGGAGAATTTTTATTATCTCTTTTAATGCCGAGACTGAATTTAATAGATTAGTTGCTAGCTCTATAGGGTTCATATTTTTTATATATGTGGTTATAAATATTTCCATGGTTGTTGGTGTTCTTCCAGTTGTTGGAGTTCCTTTACCTCTTGTAAGTCAGGGTGGGACTTCATTGATTGTACATTTATTAGCATTTGGATTTGTTTTATCAATCAAAAAGAGACAAACTTGGTCATAACATGATATTCGTTAGATTAATTATTTGTATTTTCTTTCTTTCTTTAGTAACTAATTTACCTTCAGAAGACAAAAATAATTATTTAGATAACCCTGAGGTTCTAAGCTTCATTGAATTTATGCAAAAAAAGCATGGTTTTTTGAAGAAAGAGCTTACGGAGTTATTTTCGTCAGCTAGATTTCAAGAGAAAGTAATTAGAATAATGAATAGGCAGCCAGAGGGCACAATGACCTGGTATCAGTATAAGGAAATGATGGTAACTAAGGAAAGAGCAAATTCAGGAGAATTTTTTATAAACTCCTATAGAGAAGATTTAAAAAGAGCAGAAGATATTTACGGAGTGCCTGCAGAAGTAATAGCCTCCATAATAGGCATTGAGACTCGTTATGGAAAAATAACAGGAAACATAAGAGTTATAGATTCCTTAGCTACCCTATCTTTTAATTATCCTAGAAGAGAAAAATTTTTTCGTAAGCAACTTGAAGAGTTTATCTTATTAGGGAGAGAAGAAAGTCTAGATATAAAAAAGATTAAAGGCTCAATAGCAGGGGCTATGGGGTATGGTCAATTTATGCCTGATAGTTATAGAAAATATGCAGTAGATTTTGATTTTGATGGAAGAAGAGATATCTTAAATAATCCTATAGATGCCATTGGCAGTGTAGCAAATTTTTTGAGTAAAAAAGGTAAATGGGAGCCAAATACAGAAATAGTTCTTAAAGCAAAAGTATTAAAAAATCAATCTCCTACCTTTCCTTCTTCTTTTAAACCTCACATGACTGTTAGAGAGTTGAAAAAGATTGGGTTAGAACCTTTTTCTAGATTATCTAGAAATACTCTAGTTGTGCCAATAGAGTTAGAAGGAGAAAAGGGAAAAGAATATTGGCTTGGACTGAAGAACTATCATGCTTTATCAAGATATAATAGAAGCAAGCTTTATATTATGGCTGTTGCTGAGTTTAGTTACTCATTAGAGAACTTCTTTTATTAAGTTGTGTGGGCACATGAAAAAGCGTAAAAATTTCTTAAACTTGTTACATATTTATATTGCAATATTCCTTGTAATACAAAGCGCTTCACTTTTTTCAGAAGTCTTTATTCCTGAACCACCGTCTCTTAATGCTTCAAGTTATATTTTAATAGAGGCTAATACAGGAAAAGTTATTGCTGAAAAAGATGCAGACCTTCAGATTGAACCGGCTAGTTTGACCAAGATTATGACTGGCTACATTGCAGCTGACCAGGCATCTAGAGGATTTGTTAATCAAGAAGATAAGGTTTATATAAGTGTAAATTGTTGGAAAAAAGGTGGATCTAAGATGTATATTCGAGAAGGAACTTACGTTTTATTTTCAGATCTTATTAAGGGAATGGTTATTCAATCAGGTAACGATGCTAGTTGTGCTATAGCTGAACATATTGCAGGTTCAGAAGAAGGCTTTGTACAGCTTATGATGAAGTATGCTTCTGAGATGGAGTTAAATGATACTAATTATACTAACCCGCATGGTTGGCCTGACGAGAATCATTATTCTACAGCTAGAGATTTAGCTAAATTATCTCAAAGACTCATTTCCAATTTTCCAGATCACTACTCTCTTTATAGAGAGAAATGGTTTACCTATAGTGATATAAAACAAAGAAACAGGAATAGTCTGCTATGGCAAGATGAATCTGTAGATGGAATAAAGACAGGTCATACAGAGAATGCAGGATACTGTTTGGTTTCTTCTGCTAAAAAAAATGATACAAGATTTATAGCAGTAACTCTAAACAGCAGTTCTGAGAGAACAAGGATTACAGACAATAGAAGGGTTTTAGATTATGGCTTCAGGTATTTTGTAACTAAAATCATTCTAGCTGCTGATGAAACTTTACAAACGGAAACAGTTTGGGGTGGTGAAAAAGAGGTAGTAGGACTTGCTCCCTCTTCAGATATTTTTTTAACTCTTACGCCCAAAACATTTAAACAGGTTGATACTTTTATTTCTTTAGATAAACACCTTCAGGCCCCTTTAGAAAAAGGTCAAATCGTTGGTAGGGTAATTCTTGAATTAGAAGGAAAAAAAGTAGCTGAATCTCAATTAATAACAACCGAAGAGGTTATAGCTAAAGGGTTTTTAGGGAGAGTCTGGTCAAATATCAAGCTTCTTGTTTATAAATTCTTAATGGAAGAAGAAGCTTAGCTTTCTTATGACTTATGCCTACTTTAACGAGACCTTCCTTCCTATAGAAGAAGTTAGAATTTCTCCCTTAGACAGGGGGTTCTTATTCGGAGATTCAGTCTATGAAGTTATACCAGTCTATGAAAAGAAACCTTTCTTATTTGAAGAACATATTTTACGGTTAAAAAGATCTTTAGAAGAAACAAGAATATCTAGACCTAAGCAATGGGAAAATCTTGAAGAAATTATAGGTAAATTAGTTGAACTGAACAGAGCTATAAATCAATCTATTTATGCACAGATTTCTAGGGGAGTTGATATAAATAGAAGCCATATAGCTGAAGAAGATATTGAACCAACTTTATTTATAATGTCTAGCGATCTAACTTTAAATCCCTATAGATGTGAGAACAATATCGAGGGAATAAAGGTTTCTTTACAAGAAGATCCTCGTTGGAAGAGATGTGATATTAAAGCCACAACTCTTTTACCCAATATTATTGCTTTAAATGAAGCTGTTTCTTCTGGATCACAAGATGTAATTTTTTATCGCAATCAAGAGGTTACTGAAGGAGCTAGTTCAAATATCTTTTTAGTCTTTCAGGGAGAAGTTTTTACACCCCCTCAATCTAAAAACATCCTAACAGGGGTAACCAGAAACCATGTTATTAACCTTCTGAAAGATCTTAACTTAACGATTAGTGAAAGGGTTATTTATATAGAAGATTTATTTAAAGCAGAAGAAATTTGGTTAACCAGTTCCACTAAAGAAATACAACCTGTATCTGAGATAAACAAGAAGAAATTATCCGTAAGATCTCCTGAAAAAGCTTTATGGAGAAGAGTTCTAGAGAATTTTCACAATTAGGTTTTTAAAAAGATAAACACAAATCTCTTAAGGCCTGCCAAGAATCAGTTTTGGTTCCCCCTTTAATACAAGAATCTATAAAGGCTATTTGTTTTAATGACGAAGAAATTTTCTTCTTGGTTATATCCTTTGAAGTGATTTCTACTGCAGATAGGTAAGATCTAGGTCCCCACACCCCCCTTGTTGAACCAGATAGCTTCACTTTAAATAAATTACTTATATCCCTTGCCAAAGCCCATAGAATTAAGCTTTCTGGTATTCCTTCTACTTTAAGGGATTCTAAAATAGTTAGTGTTTTTTTCTTGTTCTTTAGAACAAAATTTCTAGAAAGATCGAAAATATCATACTTACTTGAATTAGAAATAAATTTAGCCATCTCCTTTAAGCTAATATTGTTATTAGGCAAAACTAGAGATAATTTTTTTATTTCTTGAAAAGTGGCTTCTAAATTCCCTTCAGTTTTTTCTGATAAAAGAATAGCAGCATCTTTTTCAATCTCAATTTGACATTCTTTACCTTTAGAGATGATCCACTGAGGTAATTGATTTAAAGATATAGGGGGTATGTCTATAGCTTTACCAGATTTTTTTAGTGATCTTATCCACGATGATGATCTGGATTTTCGATCTAAGCCTTCCGCTGTAATTAACAAAATCTTATCTTTATTGTCAGAACTTACATAATTGGTAATGGCCTTTGCCCCTTCTCTACCTGGACCACTACCAACTAATTTTATTTCAATTATTTTTTTTGAACTAAATAAATCAAAGTTTTCTTCCGAAGAACTTAGGAATGACCAATCAGTTTTATTATTAATAATGTGAACTTCCTTTGTTTCATAAGCATCATTCTTGGCAAGCTCATAAAATTCCTCAGTTAACTCTTGAATCTGAAAAGAGTTTTCACCAAATATACAGTAGGACTTAGAGAGCTCTTCTCCTAGCTTACTAGAAAATTTGCTTAACTTATCGCTCACACTTTACCTTAGTCTCAAAGATAATGACTTTATCTCATTCAAGGCGAAGTTAATAAAATCAGATGTAATTTCTTCTTCTTCTTGTTCAAGTGCAAGAATATTAGATTCATTAAAAGAGTAGCTTTTATTATTTCTTATTTGATATTTCATATCTTTATCACTATTTTTTAGTTTTAGACTTATCTCTAATAAATATTCTAGTCTAGCTTCTTTTGTTCTCGCGCCACTTCCTAAAGCAGCAGAATATCTTGTTATGTTATGTTTAATTATCTTTATGATTACTTCAGAATCATCAGCTATATTGTTAAGGTAAACTTTATTCTTATTAGAAACTTTGAGGGCATCTATAAGTTTAGAATTTAAAAAACTCTCAGAGAAGAAAATAGAGTAAGTAACATTTTGATTTAAATCTGAATTAGTTCTTAGACTATAACCACAACTTATAAGAAAAAGTATTAAAGAAAAATTAAGTAACTTTAGTAAACTGAAGGAAGGTTTTTCTTTACTCATAAGACGAAATTAACAAGTCTTCCTTCCACGTGGATTATTTTTTTAACCTTTTTGTTCTTTAGATGATTAATCATTTTCGTGTCATTTCGAACTAATTCTTCTATGTCTTTTTTTGCAAGGTTACGATCAACTTTTAAGGTAGTTCTTAGTTTTCCATTTACTTGTACAGCCAATTCTATAATTTCTTCTATTAATAAATCTTCCATAACATCTGGCCAAGGCTCATCAATAATAGCTTGGGTATTTCCAAGGTTTCTCCACAGAATATGAGTTATATGAGGGACAATTGGAGATAGCATAATTAATATACTTCTAATAGCTTCGTCTGCTGAGGCCCTTTCTTCATCTGTAGCTTCTTTAGAAAGGAATTCTTTGGGTATAGTGTTGGTTAATTCCATAATTGCAGCTATTGCAGTATTAAAAGAATGTCTTCTTATGTAATCATCCTTAACTTTCAATATTGTTCTATGTGTTTTTCCGCGTAAAGATTTAACTTTGGGATTCAAATCTTCGTAGATATGATCTTTTACAATACCCTTAGATATGTGAAGTTGCACAAGCTTCCAGAGTCTTTTAAGGAATCTTGAAGCGCCTTGAAGACCTTGTTCAGACCACTCAAAAGATTGTTCAGGAGGCGCAGCAAATAAAACAAAGAGTCTTAAACTGTCAGCTCCATAAGCCTCTATAACATTATTTGGATCAATGGTATTACCCTTGGATTTAGACATCTTAGATCCATCTTTAAGAACCATACCTTGGCAAAGTAAATTTTTAAAAGGTTCTGATCCTTCAACTAAACCTAAGTCCCTCAAACACCTGTAAAAGAATCTAGAATAAAGTAGATGTAAAACCGCATGCTCTATACCCCCCACATATTGATCAACAGGAAGCCAATATTTAGCTCTCTCATCCAGCATAGCCTTATCACAGTCAAAAGAAGCAAATCTAGCGTAGTACCATGAAGATTCAAAGAAAGTATCAAAAGTATCTGTTTCTCTTACAAAAGTTTCATTTTTATAAGTAACTTGTGTGAATTCTTTCATCTCAGAAAGAGGGGACTTTACACCTGAGAATTCAATATCTGTAGGTAATAAGACCGGAATATTCTCTGCTTCTTTTATTTCTCCCTTAGAGTTTTTTAGTATAGGTATAGGAGCTCCCCAATACCTTTGTCTTGAAACACCCCAATCTCTTAGTCTGTAATTTGTTTGTTTTTCTCCACAATGTAATTCTCCAGCTTTTTTTGCTATTGCTTCTAACGCTTGTTCAAAGTCAAGGCCATCAAATTCTCCTGAATTAATAAGTATATTTTTTTCAAGAATAGCCTCCTCTTCAGTTATATTTGTAGAACCCCTTTCAATTACTTGCTTGATTTGTAAGTTATATTTTTTAGCAAACTCATAGTCTCTTTGATCATGTGCAGGAACCCCCATGAGTGCACCAGACCCATATCCTGAAAGAACAAAGTTTGCAATCCATATAGGAATTTTTTCCTTAGAAAAAGGATGAATTGCAAATAATCCAGTATTTATTCCCAATTTCTCTTGTTTAACTATATCTGCTTCAGACAGCTTTGTTTTATCTAAATTCTTTAAGAAATTATTAATATCTTTATTTAATTTATTTAATTCCCCAGCTATAGGGTGATCTCCTGCAATAGCTAGAAAAGTAACTCCCATAATAGTATCTGGCCTTGTAGTAAAAACAGATATTGGTGATTTCTGATTTTCTAAAAGGAAAGAAAATTCCATACCTTCTGATTTGCCAATCCAGTTTTTTTGCATAACCCGGACTCTCTCGGGCCAACCTTCTAGGTTGTCAGTATCTTTTAATATTTCTTCAGCGTATTCAGTAATTTTTAGGAACCATTGCTCTAATTTTTTTATTTCTATCTTTGCTCCAGACCTCCATCCTCTTCCTTCTTCAACTTGTTCATTGGCTAAAACTGTTTTTTCAACTGGGTCCCAGTTAACTTCAGCTTCATCTTGATAAGCTATCCCCTTTTTTAACATTTCTAAGAAGAACCATTGTTCCCATTTATAGTATTGAGGATCACAAGTTGCTAATTCCCTTTTCCAGTCATAAGCATATCCCATTCTTTGTAGCTGAGATTTCATGTTTTTAATATTCTCTATGGTCCAGTCAGAAGGTTTAATTTTATTTTTTATTGCTGCGTTTTCAGCAGGTAAACCAAATGCATCCCAGCCCATTGGTTGTAATACATTTTTTCCTAATAGTCTCTGGAATCTACTTATTGCATCACCAATTGTATAGTTCCTGATATGACCCATATGAGCAGACCCACTAGGATAAGGGAACATACTCAGACAAAAAAACTTCTCTTTCTCCGGATCCTCGGTAACACTGAAAGACTCATTTTTTTCCCAGTAGTCCTGGGCTTCTTTTTCTATAATTTTTGGAGTATATGCTTTTTCTGTTTTTTGCATTCTATTGAGGAACTTTAACTTTATTTTCTACAAAATTTAAATCCGTTTTCCCTTCAACAAAATCTTGATCGACTAACAATTCACGATGCAAGTCAATATTTGTATCTATCCCTGAAACATACATTTCATCCAATGCTCTAACCAATCTAACACGACAGTCTTCACGATCATTTGCTCTACAAATAACTTTAGCAATTAAAGAATCATAAAAAGGAGGTACTCTATAATTATTATAAATATGAGAATCTACTCTTACACCAATCCCTCCAGGAGCATGAAAACCTGTTATCAGACCAGCAGAAGGTGTAAAAGTTCTAGAGTGTTCTGCATTTATTCTACATTCTATAGAATGACCAGTTAACTCTATTTCCTCTTGTTTAATTCTTAATTCTTCATCACTAGCAATTCTAAGTTGTAATTTAACAATATCTAGGCCCGTTATGCTTTCCGTGACTGGGTGTTCAACCTGGAGCCTAGTATTCATTTCTATAAAATAAAAACCGCCATCTTGGTAAAGAAATTCAAAAGTTCCAGCACTTACATACTCCAATTTCTTACAAGCACTAATACATTTTTTGTATATCTCTTCTTTTAGTTTGATTGGTATTCCTATTGAAGGTGCCTCTTCAATTATTTTTTGATGTCTTCTTTGCATGGAACAATCTCTATCGCCTAAATGAAGAAAATTTCCAAAACGGTCAGATAAAACCTGGATCTCTATATGCCTTGGATTAGTTAAAAACTTTTCCAGGTAAACTTCTTCATCTCCAAATGCAGCTTTCGCCTCAGTTTTAGTTAAGTCTAATTTTTTTTCTAATTCATCTTCTGAATTAACTACTCTCATACCTCTTCCACCCCCCCCTGAAGCAGCTTTAATAATAAGTGGATAGCCTATTTTTTTTGCTATCTTCTTGGGGTTGGAGTCAACAGGGCCTTCGGAATCTGGCAGAGTTGGTAAACCTGCTTCTCTTGCAAACCTTTTTGCTGAAATTTTGTTTCCCATTATTTTTATAACACTTGAACTAGGTCCTGCAAACTTATATCCAGACTTTTCAACTTGTTCAGCAAAATCACTATTTTCTGCTAAGAAACCATACCCTGGATGTACTCCATCAGCACCACTCAATTCCATAGAACTAATAATTGCTGGAATATTAAGGTAGCTCTTGTTTGCTTCGGCTGGCCCAATACATATTGATTCATCCGCCATTTTTACATGCATTTGATCTCTATCAGCTTCAGAATAAACAGCTACTGTACTTATTTCTAGTTCCTTGCAAGCCCTTAATATACGCAGTGCTATCTCGCCCCTATTGGCAATAAGTAATTTATTTATCATTAGTTAAGTTATTACGAATAGACTTTGACCAAATTCAACTGGTTCAGCATTCTCTACAAGTATGGATGTAACTTTTCCAGAAATATCTGATTTAATTTCATTCATCATCTTCATTGCTTCAACAATACATATAACATCCCCTTCTTTAATGTCATCTCCTATTGAGACAAAAGGTTTAGCTCCTGGAGATGGAGCTGAATAGAAAGTACCTACCATTGGTGATGCTACAGTATGACCTTCTTCTACTGGTAATGAGTCTATTTTTTCTTCCCCATCTTTTTTTACTTCTGATAAAGGTATTTGAGATACTTCCTGTACATAAGAGGAGGGTTTATTCTTCACCAACCTAACAGACTCTTCTCCTTCCTGTATCTCTATCTCCTCTAGAGTAGAGTTTTCCAGCATCTCAATAAGTTTTTTTACTTTTCTTATGTCCATTTTTTTCCTTTATTTCCCAAATCTTTCTATAGCTACTTCCAAAGCAAGTCTATAACCTTCTTTTCCCAATCCAGATATAACGCCTACAGCAATTTCTGACAAAACTGATTTCTTTCTAAAATCTTCTCTACTATAGATATTTGAAATATGAACTTCAATGAAAGGGATTTCTGTTCCTAAGAGCGCATCACGCAAGGCAATACTGCTATGGGTAAAAGCTCCTGGATTAAATATTATGCAACCCACACCTATTTCCTTAGCTTCATGAATCTTATTCACAAGATCATGTTCAGCATTACTTTGAAAAGACTCTAAGTTTTGTCCTTTTTCTTTAGCAATTTTGGACAACTGATCTTCAATATCCTTTAGAGTTTCTTTTCCATAAATCTTAGTTTCTCTTTTTCCAAGAAGATTAAGATTTGGACCATTTAGTAGGAGGAAATTTGACATAGGTTTATATAGCGAATTTTATCTGAACTTAGAAGAAAATAGGAACTTTTATGATATATTTTAAGGTAAGTTAATTTCTATTTTTTTTGACTCGGGCCATAAATTTAGAGACTTTTTTACCGGGGGATAGCAGTAACCTAGTTCATTGCAACCCTGGTAAGTAACTTTTAGAGGATTTTTTTCCCACTTATCAATGTCTATGTATATTTCTGCTTGAGAATAAAAGACTTCAACCTCTCCAAAATATTCATCTTTTTTTATTATGCCTTCAGAAGAATTAAAGATTTGAATTTTATTTTCTACCGAAGAACTAATAGAGAGATTATCCTTGTACAAATAGCATTTCTCTGCTATTTCCCAAACTAGCTTAATCTTTTTTTTTGATAAGAATTGAGCTTTCATAACAAAGACTTGCTCTACAGGTTTAATTTCATCTATTGTATTAAATAATTTATTTATTTGAATTTTAGAGGTATCTTGAGAAACTAAGGAGCTGGCGATAGATAAACTTAAAAATATAAGGGTATAGAAAGAATAATGTTTTTTAAGAAAAAAATTTATCATTTTATTTGTTCAGTAATTTTTATAATTTATCTGAATCCTGCTTGTTCAAATTCTGATTCAAGCTTATACCTTCATTTTGATAATGCATATGTTAAATTACCTCTCATAGGTTCAGATTCTACTTCAGGTTATGCAAATATTACTAATAGGACTGATTACTTAATATCAGTTGAAGGGATAAGTTGCTCAGGTGTTAGTTTATCCTCTTTTCATGAGACTCTTGTAGATCATATGTCCGGTTCAACAAGTATGGAAAAGATAGAACGCTTTAAGATATTTCCCAATAAAAGCATTAAATTTTCTCCTGGAGGCAAGCACATTATGTTGATGGGAATTTCTGAAGAATTCACAAAAGGAGATAAAATAACATGTCAAATTTTTACGGATCCAAGAGGAATAGTTAAAGTTGAATTTGAAATTCAATAAAATTCAGAATGAATAAGTTTATTCTTTTCCTTTTAATGATTCTTCCGGAAGTTTTTACTAAACTTCTTTTAAGATTACCTTCATCAAATGGAGTGAAAATAGATCCTAAACAATGGTTACTTTGCCAGCTAAGTCCTGCAGACATTTTAGGTGAACCGGGTATGGAACCTGAAGAGGTAAGGAGGAATATTGAAGCAGTCTCTGGATCAAGGAAATTACCTCATACTGATAAAGTTTTGTCAAAAGACCATTCCATTAAGACAAGTGGGACTTCAATAATAATTAGAGAATATTTTTCTTCTGCCACGAAGAAATCAAAAGAAGCAATTATGTACTTTCACGGAGGAGGTTGGGTTGTTTGTAGTTTAAATACTCACGATCAACTTTGTAGGTTTTTAAGTTATTATTTAGGAGTTAGGGTATTCTCTGTAGCTTATAGACTGGCTCCTGAACATAAATATCCTATTCCTCTACAGGATTGCCAAGATGCATGGGATTGGCTTTGTAACAATTCTAAAGAATTAGATCTGAAAATTGAAAAAGTTTCTGTAGGAGGAGATAGTGCAGGTGGTCACTTAGCCACAACTCTTTGTCACAAACTTTTGAGAGATAACCATAACTTTCTTCCTTATTCTCAACTATTAATATGTCCAGTCATCGAACCTTTTGCAACGTTTTCTTCTTATAAAAAATACAGGGAAGGTTTTTATCTAACTTCTAGAGCCATGGCTTGGTTTAGTGAATGTTATATTCCAAAAGAAGTAGATAGAAATGATTGTTGTGTTTGGCCTCTTAAAGCAAAAGAATGGAAAGGATTCCCTAAGGTATTCATGATTTCTGCTGGATTTGATGTGCTGAGTGAAGAGGCATCTAATTACTCAAATAAATTAAAAGAAAATGGAGTGAGGGTATCCCACAAAGTATACAAGAATTGCATACATGATTTCCCAATGTTTTCTTTCTTGCCCAGACCAAAGAGATATTTTGAAGAGTGTTTAGACTTATATAAATCCTTTTAATTTAGTTTTTTATGAATTCGCTCTTAGAAATTAAAAACCTAGATGTTGATTTTATTGATGGTAATAAAAAATTAAGGGCTGTGAATACCATTTCTTTTTCTATTGAAAAAGGAAAAACACATGCACTTGTGGGTGAGTCAGGATCAGGAAAATCAGTTACTGCTCTTTCTATAATGCAACTTCTCCCTTATCCCAAAGCAGAACATTCAACTGCTTCTAGAATAAGCCTGGAGGGCAGGGAAATCATTTCGATGAGCAGTAATGAACTCAGGGGTTTAAGAGGAAAAAAAATATCTATGATCTTTCAGGAACCTATGACCTCTTTAAACCCTTTCAAGAAAGTAGGTAACCAGATTATTGAAGTAATAAGAACGCATAGTAATCTGACTGTAAAAGAAGCAAGGGATGAAGCAATTTCACTTCTTAGCAAGGTAAGAATCAGTGCTTTTGAAGAAAAAATGAATTCTTTTCCTCATCAATTATCTGGAGGTCAGAGGCAAAGAGTTATGATAGCTATTGCTTTAGCGAACAAACCAGATCTTCTGATAGCTGATGAGCCGACTACAGCACTGGACGTTACCACTGAAGGTAGACTCTTAGATCTTCTCAAGGAGCTTCAAGATGAGTATGGGATGTCCATTTTATTTGTTACTCATGATTTGAATATAGTAAGAAAGTTTGCAGAAAAAGTTTTTGTTATGAAAAGAGGTGAAATCGTAGAGCAAGGAGAAGTTAAAGAGGTTTTCTCTCAACCCAAGCATGATTACACAAAAGAACTGATTAACTCTTTACCACCTCCGAAACTCAAGCTTAACAAGAGTAAAGACATCATTTTAAAAACTAAAAAATTAAAAGTGACATATCTTGTTAAGAAAAATCTCTTAAAAAAGAATAAGTATCTTGAAGCAGTTAAAGAGGTTGATATAAAAGTATATTCTGGTGCAACTACTGGTTTAGTGGGAGAGTCAGGTTCAGGAAAATCATCTTTAGCGAGAGCACTCTTAGGTTTAGAAAGGTATGAAGGACATATATATTTTGATAACAAAGATCTCAGAGATTTGAGTAAAGATGCTTATAAAGACATCAAAAAGGATTTTCAAATTGTATTCCAAGATCCATTCGGCTCCTTATCACCAAGATTAACCATTGGAGAGATTATTGGAGAAGGCTTAAAAGTACATCTTTCCAGTTTAAAAGGACAAGAACTCAAGTCTAGGATAATAGAATCTTTAGAAGATGTAGAGATAGATAAATCATATTTTAATAGATTTCCACATGAACTATCAGGTGGACAAAGACAGAGAATTGCTATCGCAAGGGCCATAATTTTAAGACCTAAGTTATTGCTATTGGACGAACCCACATCAGCTTTAGATGTTTCTATCCAAATTCAGATTCTCAATCTGTTAAAGGACCTACAAGCGAAACTAGGTCTCTCATACCTATGTATTAGTCATGATTTAAGGGTTATAAGGGCTCTTTCTGATCACGTTTATATTATGAAAGAAGGTTGTATTATTGAACATGGCTATGCCGATAAAATCTTTCAAGAACCCCAAAATGAGTATACTGAGGAACTATTATCCTCAGTTGAAACATGAAATCATGATCTCAATGCTGATAATTTGAAATAAGTAAATATGACCAAAGCTAAAAGAAAATATTCATCGAGAATAGTTGATGGACTTCAACAAGCACCTTCAAGAGCTATGTTAAGAGCAGTAGGTTTTGAAGATGATGATTTTAAAAAGTCTCAAGTTGGAATAGCTTCCACTTGGAGCATGGTTACGCCTTGTAATATGCATATCAATAAATTAGCTGAGAAAGCAGCTGAAGGAGTGGATAAAGGTGGAGCCAAATCTATAATCTTCAATACAATTACAGTTTCTGATGGAATTTCTATGGGGACTAAAGGAATGCGTTATTCCCTAGTTTCTAGAGAAGTAATAGCCGATTCAATTGAAACTGTTGCACAAGCTCAAGGGTTCGATGGAATAGTAGCGATAGGTGGCTGCGATAAGAATATGCCAGCTTGCTTAATGGCTCTTGCGAGATTAAACCGACCTTCAGTCTTTGTTTATGGAGGAAGTATTAAACCTGGAAAAGAAAGGACAGATATAATTTCAGTTTTTGAAGCTATAGGCTCTCATTCCAAGGGAGAGATAACTATCAGTAGATTAGAAGAAATTGAAAAAAATGCTATCCCCGGTCCAGGTTCTTGTGGAGGAATGTATACAGCAAATAGCATGGCATCTGCTATAGAAGCTTTAGGAATGAGTCTCCCCAATAGCTCTGCTAGAGAAGCTATTTCCTTAGATAAAGAGGAAGATACATATATAGCAGGTAAACTAATGAACGAATTAATATCTAACGATCTAAAACCACGAGATATTCTTACAAAAAAAGCATTTGAGAATGCAATAACAGTTTCGATTGCTTTAGGAGGTTCTACCAATGTTGTTTTGCATTTAATGGCAATAGCACATGAAGCTAAAGTCAAACTGTCCCTTAGAGACTTCGCTAGAATTGGTGAGAAGGTTCCTGTATTAGCGGACTTAAAACCTAGTGGAAAATATTTAATGTCCGAATTTATTTCAATAGGTGGAGTTGCTCCTCTAATGAAGCAGCTATTAGATGAAGGTTTACTTCATGGAGATGTCTTGACTATAACTGGAAGGTCATTAAAAGAGAACCTTGATTCTTGTGAACTATTTGCCAAAGATCAAGATATCGTGAAATCGTTCGACGATCCTTTAAAGAAGGACAGTCATATAAGAATCCTTTATGGAAATCTAGCTTCTGAAGGTGCAGTTGCAAAAATTTCTGGTAAAGAGGGCACTTCTTTTAGGGGGAAAGCAAAGACATTTAATTCTGAAGAAGAGGCTATGAAGAGCATCCTTTCAGATGAAGTTAAGGAAGGTGATGTTTTAGTGATTAGGTATGAGGGACCAAGAGGGGGTCCAGGAATGAGAGAGATGTTATCTCCCACCTCTGCAATCATGGGGAAAGGGTTGGGAGGAAAAGTAGCTTTTTTAACTGATGGAAGATTTTCAGGAGGAACCCATGGTTTTGTGGTAGGCCATATAACACCTGAAGCTCATAATGGTGGAGCTATTGCTCTGGTAAGAGATGGAGATGAAATATTTATAGATGCGGTCAAAAATGAAATTAATTTAGTTGTATCAGAACAAGAAATCGAAAGGAGAACTAAAGAATGGAAAGTTCCTGATAGAAAGGATGTTAATGGAGTACTTAAAAAGTATTCGAAGATAGTGTCATCTGCTTCTGAAGGAGCAGTAACTACCTCTTAACATTTTTTTCTTAAATATCTTGAAAAATTTTTATAAGTCACAATAATTAAGTATAAGGTTAAAATTATTTGTAAATTCATTCATTTCTCCCAACCAATTTTATTTAAAAAATCTTTTAAAGATAAGTTATGACTGTAGTCGTATTAAATGAAGAGAACTTCAAAGAAGAAATCAATTCTTCAAGTTTACCTTTTCTTGTAGATTATTGGGCTGAGTGGTGTGGTCCTTGCAAGATGATATCTCCTTTAGTGGAAGAGATGGCTTCTGAGTATGCTGACCGACTTAGAGTGGGAAAAGTAGATGTAGACCAGAACCAAATTTTAGCTTCTGAACAGAATGTTGCCAGCATTCCAACTCTCTTAATTTTTAAAGATGGTGAAGTAGTAGCTCAACAAGTTGGTGCAGTAAATAAGAGTCAGCTTGCTAATTTTATAGAATCAAACCTTTAAAGAAAAAGTAGACGTCTCACCCTAAGGGTGATAGATTTATATAAGTCCCTGTCTGGGACGACGTTATCCCGGTTTAAAATAAGATCTAAATGTTATGAACCTATCAGAATTAAAAACTATGCCAGTGGAAGATCTAATCTCTTTAGGAGAGGATTGTGGTGTAGAAAATGCAGCTCGTTCAAAGAGACAACATATTATTTTTAATATCCTAAAAAACAAATCTAATGAAGGTGAGGACATTGAAGGTGGGGGAGTTTTAGAGATTCTTCAAGATGGTTTTGGCTTCTTAAGATCACCGGACTCATCATATCTAGCAGGTCCTGATGATATATATGTTTCCCCAAGCCAAATTAGAAGATTTGGTTTGAGAACAGGAGACACTATTCAGGGTAAGATTAGACCCCCTAAAGAAGGAGAGAGATACTTTGCTATCTTAAAAATAGACAACATAAACTTTGATTCTCCAGATAAATCAAAGAATAAAGTATCCTTTGAGAACTTAACTCCACTTTTTCCTGATCAAAGGATGGTTTTTGAATCAGGTAGTGGAAGCACAGAAGACCTTTCCGCTAGAGTTATAGATCTTACTGCCCCTACTGGCAAAGGACAAAGATCACTGATAGTTTCCCCCCCAAAGGCCGGTAAAACTTTGTTGCTACAAAGTATTGCTCACTCCATCGAAAAGAATAATCCAGAATGCAAAATTATGGTTCTCCTAGTTGATGAGAGACCAGAAGAGGTGACTGAAATGGTTCGTTCTGTAAAAGGTGAAGTAATTGCGAGTACCTTTGATGAACCTCCAACTAGACATGTTCAAGTAGCTGATATGGTAATAAATAAAGCTAAGCGTCTAGTTGAACATAAAGAAGATGTAGTTATTCTTTTAGATTCAATTACAAGGTTAGCAAGAGCTTACAATGCTACCCAAGCAGCTTCTGGAAAGATTTTAACTGGAGGAGTAGATGCTAACGCTTTAGAGAAACCAAAAAGATTCTTCGGAGCTGCAAGAAATATAGAGGGAGGAGGGAGTTTAACCATTATAGCTACTGCATTAATAGATACAGGTTCACGAATGGATGAGGTGATATTTGAAGAGTTTAAAGGAACAGGAAACTCTGAGATTAACTTGGATAGAAAAATAGCTGAAAAAAGAGTATTCCCGGCCATAAACATTCGAAGGACGGGTACGAGAAGAGAAGATCTTCTTACAACTGATGCTGAGCTGCGCCACATCACAATACTTAGAAAGTTACTTAACGAAATGGAGGATACAGCTGCAATGGAATGGGTTTTGGACAAGCTAAAAGATTTTAAGACCAATTCAGAATTCTTTGAATCTATGAAAAGAAAATAGATATTTATTTCTTCTCAGCCATTTGCTTCTTTTTATCATTTCTTAAGCCCTTAGAAACAAATCCGAATATTCTATCTACTATCCCTAAAATCAAGATAGAGAAAATACTTAAAGCTGCTATTACTGTGACTATTAAAACATCATTAATTTCAACTTCTCTATCAAGTATTTCTACTAACCTACTGCCAGACCACAAATAACCATCGCCAATTATTATTGAGAAACTTATAGCAAGGATAATAGAAACTAGAAAGAATCTAATTTTCATTTTAGTTTAAACAAACCAAAGTTAGTTTGATCAGTTATCTTAGATTTAAGCATTTTCCACTTTTCAAAGACCTTTTCTATTTGCAAATCTTTTTCTGCTTCTACATAGATAAGAGTTTCTTTGTAAATTAGATCTTCTTCCATCAACTTATTATAAGTTCTTTTTAAGATATTTTTTTTAAAAGGAGGATCCAAAAAAATAATATCGTATTTAGTCTCATTAGATGCTTTTAAAGGAATTTTTAAAGCATCTCCATTCATAATTTTTGTCTGCTTTAATGCATTGAGTTTTTTAAGATTCAGATGCAGTTGTTTATAGAGCATTTTATCTTCTTCTATAAAAAAAACTGATTTAGCACCCCTAGAAATAGCTTCAATTCCCAAAGCCCCAGTTCCCGAAAATAAATCTAGACAATTTGCATTAGTTACATCATGCATAAGCCAGTTAAAAAGTATTTCTCTTGTCTTATTAGATGTAGGTCTTAGTCTTGAAGAAAAATCAAAAGGAATATTAGAACCACGAAACTTTCCTCCAACAATTCTAACTTTAGGTGTCCTTTTTTTTATCATTTTTTAAGTATTATGCTCTTAATTTAACCGATTTAACTAGAAACGTGAAAGAAGACATGATAGGTTGCCGGTTTTAAATGACTTTGCATTCTTTACAAGAAGAGTTTGTTGACGCAATGCGTTCTTACACTGCAACTGTGAACGTAATCTCTGCTCAACACTCAGGAAAAAAACAAGCCATGACAGCTACTTCAGTTGCATCTTTATCTTTAGACCCTCCTTCTATGCTCATTAGCGTAAATAAAGAGGCTTCTATACATAATATACTAGGGAAAAACAGAGCATTTTGTATCAATGTCCTTTCCCCTACACAAATAGATTTAGCAGAACTCTGTAGTAATGAAGAGGAAGAAGAGAGGTTTGAAAAGGGAAACTGGGGGTCTTATAAAGATATTCCCTATAATGAAGATTCAGTCATAAACATTTTTTGTAATTGTTTTGATTTGTTCAATCAAAGCACCCATTCAGTCTTTTTTGGTGAGGTTACCAAAATTATCAAATCTGGAGATTCAGTTCCTTTAATTTACCATGATGGCAAATATATAAAATGAAAAAATTCTTGTTAGTAAGCTTATTAATTTTCAATTCTGTAAATTTTTATGGACAAAACAAAGAACTGTATTTTATAGAACCTCAAGACGGAGAAAAATTAACAAACCCTATAAGGGTAAAGTTTGGCTTAAGTGGCTTTGGTGTTGCTCCTGCTGGTGTACTTAAAGAAAATACAGGCCACCATCATTTGCTTATTGATGTTGCGAATTTACCAGATTTTGATAAACCTATACCAGCTACTGAGAATCATATACATTTTGGAGGAGGTCAAACAGAGACTGTTATTTCCTTAGCGAAAGGTCCTCATACACTCCAGCTTCTTTTAGGAGATGCCTATCACATTCCACTAAACCCTGTTCTCTTGTCTGAAAAGATAACCATTTATGTCATAGAGCAAAATAACTAGAGCAAAACATGTCAAGGAAGAAAGGGTTTAGGTTAATTGTATTCATTTTAGGTTCTTTAATGAGCAACTTGGTGCTATCTTCCATAGAAATAGATGGTTTATTGGATGAAGAAGAATGGAAGGAAGCAAGAAAAATATCTGGCTTTCTTGAAGTCGCCCCATTTACTTTAAAAGAAACAAAATACAAAACAGAAGTTTTAGTTCATGAAAATGAAGAGGGCATTTTTTTAGGTTTTAAAAGTTTCCAACCAAAAGAAACTATGAGAGTCCAAAATCATGAAAGAGATGCTTGGATGACTAATGCTGATAGGGTTGGAACAATAATTGATTTTGATGGAGACAGTTTAACGGCTTATGAATTTTCTGTGTCTCTGGGAGACTCATTAAGAGATGTAATTTTTAGAAATGAAAATGATCAAAAAGCAGATTGGGACGCTGATTGGAGTGCTAAAACTAGTTCTTATAATACCTATTGGATAGCTGAGATCCATATACCATGGTCTATTATTCCTATGAAAGCTCAGGAAGGAGAGTATAGAAAAGTAAAATTAGGTTTCTTTAGACAATCAATGGCTGAAGGAAAAGTTTATTCAACAGTTAGATCAAATCCTATGAGACAGCGTTTTTTATCTTTACTTAATGACTTTACATTGAGGAATTACTCTTCTTCTAAGTTAGTTTTCTTTCCTTACTTAACTTTAAGCGAAGATAGAATTTCAGGAGACTTGGAAAATAAAGTAGGGGCAGAATTATTTTGGAAAATAGATTCAGCAAGACAATTAAATATTACAGCCAATCCAGATTTTGGTCAGATTGAAAGCGATGATGTTGTTGTCAATTTTTCTGCCATGGAGACATATTACTCTGATAAACGCCCTTTTTTTTCAGAAAATCAAACTATGTTCGATGTTTCAGGTTACAGGTTCTTTTATGTTGTTAACACTAGAAGGATTGGGGGTTCGCCCGATTATGATTGTTCAAAATATTTTCCAGATGTTGAACAAGAATGTAATTTAAGAAAAAAAGGTAACAATGATATAGATCTAGCTTTTAGATACACTCATCAAGGAGAGAGTTTTGATACAGGTATTTTAGGAGCTTTTGAAGCTGATGAAGATTTTAGCAAAGGTAAAGACTTCTTAGCAGCGAGATTTAGAACTAAATGGAAAGATTTATCTATAGGATACCTGGGTACTTATGTAGAAAGTCCTTTTTTCAACAGAGAAGCAAAAGTCCATTCAATCGATTTTGATTATCTTCACTCTCAATCCTTTAGGCTTACAGGAATTCTTCTTAATTCTCTTGTTAACAATGAAGAAGGGAAAGGCCTCAGGTTGGGAATGGAAAGCATGCCACAAAAGAATATATCTCATTATTTAGGTTTTTATTATTTTGATGATGATTTAGATATAAATGATATGGGGTATTTAGCAAGAAATGGTTGGATGCTCTTAGGAGGTAGATCATCGTTTAGGGTTACTGACTTTGGAGAAGAATCTCCTTTTATGAGAAGGGAATACACAATTCAATATGGTGGAGATAGTAATACCAGAGGAGATGTAGAGCCTTCCAGAATAAGATTAGAAATAGAAAACTACTTTAAAAATACTTCAGAAATAGAAGCAGGGATTTTTTATAGAATCAAGGGTAAAGATACCATGATAACTCGGAATTATGAATTGGCGCCCTATGTATCTATGCCGGAAGGATATGGAGTAAGTTTCGAATATGATAGTCCTATGTCTGCTAAAAGGACTTATGGTTTTAGATTATCTTATGGTAAAGGGGATAATTATTCCCCCGGCCTTGATTGGTTAAGCAAATTTTCTGTTAATTATGGTTTATACCCTACGGATAATTTAAATATAGACTTTAAATACAGTCATGAGGATGAAGCACAATGGCTTAATTGGATATCAGAAAATAAATTGGCTACTTTTGATAAAAAACAAAGGAGAACAAATGTTTCCTTAAAATGGTTTAAAGCTAATAAGCATGAGTTAAGGGTTAAGGCACAGATGGTAGCTTTTACAGCAAGAAAACCGAAACCCTATCTTGCAACTTTTAATGGGAAGTTGCTCAAGTCAAATCATCAAGTTTCTCCATTTACCTTAAGTGAACTTGCTTTCCAGGTTCGATATCGATATGAGATTATGCCTCTTGCTTATTTCTATTTAGTTTATACAAAAGGTGGACGTGTATACGAAGAAGATGAAGAAGACGACCTGGGAAAGATCTACAAGAGACCTTGGGAAGACCCAACTAGTGATACTTTTACAATAAAAGTTAGATATAAATTTTAGCTGGCATGTTCTTTAGAACAATACCACTTACCTTGTTGATTGAAAGCTTCAGACTTAGGTAAATTTAAGTTACATTTTTTGCACCTTACCATTTGAAGAGAATTGTATGAGGAACTTTTATCTGGAAGTTGTAGTGACCTGCTTAAAAGGAATACAAGAAAGATTATTCCTATAAGAATAAGAAATTGAAGCATTCTATTCCAGTCTAGATGGAGGAGGGACTTCTTCCTTATCAAGAACCCCCAAACTCAATCTATTCAGCCATGATTTCTTATTGTTATAAAGGTTGTAGTTAGAAATGAAATCAGGGAAATTAAGCTCAAGAATTCTTTTGTTTTCTAGTGAAAGGTCTGCATATCCTAAAGTTTCATAAGCTCTAACTAAAATAGCCAGTGCATAAGGGGTTTGGGGAGTATTAGGAAGGTGTTCAAGAACATATTTAGCTCTACCTATAGAAGCCACATAAGCCCCTCTTTCCATATAAAAATTGGCTATTCCTATTTCACTTTTAGCTATCAAGTTCCTTAGATAGACCATTCTTTTTCTTGCGTGAGGAGCATATTCGCTTTCCGGGTATCTTGATAGAAAATCACTTAAATAATCGAAGGAAGCTTGAGCTGGCTCTATATCTCTTTTAGAAAGATCAGAACTTAAATAACGAGTTAAAAGGCTTGAGTCATCAGTAAATGCAGATAAGCCTTTTAAATAAAAAGCATAGTCCGTATGTGGGTGACGGGGATGTAGATTGGTAAATCTCTCTGCGGAGGAAATGGCTGCTTCATATTCATAATTTTTATAGTAAGCATATATTAGTTCAGCTTGGGCTTGTTCAGCATATCTTCCAAAAGGAAATCTAGCTTCAAGAGCTTCAAGACTTGCAATAGCAGATGCAAAATTTCCGCCCTTTAGTCTCACCTGACTTTGATCGTAAAGCTCTTTTTCCAACAATCTAGCTTCCAGAGGCTCTTCATTAGAAGAACACCCAGTAATTAATAAAAAAAGCATCGAAATAAAAAAAATAACACTTTTTATATTTAACTTATAGGATGAAAAAAAACTATCTCTTATCATTTTGTCGCAAATTCTACATATGCGTAGCAAGATTTGACAGAAAAAGAAGTATTCGGTTCCATTACAATAACTTCTCCTTTATTCTTTAATACAACTTTATGGCTGCAAAGATATCAATAAGTAAGAAATTATCTTCAAATCATTCTGGATTAAGAATAGACGTTTTGATAGCAAAAGAATATCCACAATATTCTAGAACTCATATCAAGCGTTGGATTGAAAAAGGATGGCTTACCTTAGACGGTAATACTGTGAGACCTAGTACCAAGGTTAAAGGAAATGAAATAGTAAAAATAAAAGCAGAGAAAGAAGAATTAACTAAAGATTCTCCAGAAAAAATCCCTTTAGATATCATTTTTGAAGATAAAGATTTAATAATCTTAGATAAGCCATCGAACTTAGTTGTGCATCCAGGGGCAGGAAATAAAACTGGAACATTAGTTAATGGGTTATTGGGATATAACGAAGATTTAGTATCCCTTCCTAGGGCAGGGATAGTCCATCGTTTAGATAAGAATACTTCGGGATTACTAATTACAGCAAAGAATGAAATTACTTACTTAGATTTAGTTAAGCAGATACAACAGAGATCAGTGATAAAGAAATATTTAGCCTTGGTTGTAGGTGAACCAATTTCTGGAGGAAGAATAAATACCAATATTGGGAGACACCCAAAATTTAGAACTAAACAAGCAGTTGTTGAGAAAGGAAAAGAGGCTATTACTTCTTATAAGATAGTAAAAAAATATAAGGGGTATAGTTTACTTAAAGTCTCAATACTTACTGGAAGAACTCATCAAATTCGTGTGCATTTTTCTCATATGGGTTATCCAATTGTTGGAGATAAGACTTACGGAGGAAAAAGCAAATATCCTAAAGGAATATCTGCTTTACTGAGAGAAAAGATAGATCAATTTCCTAGGCAAGCGCTTCATGCAAGTGAACTTGAATTTATTCACCCTAGAACAAAACAGAAAGTTAATTTTAAAATTTCTTTACCGAAGGATATCTTAGAACTAATAACTTTTTTAAAAAGATGATTAAATCTAGAGATATTCTTTATCCCCCAAGGTCTCTTGGAAAAAAAATAAACGCCTGTATGTTCACAAAGGGATTTTTCAAAAGACAGAATATCCATCTTAAAAATAAACAAGAATATCTAAAAATAATTAGTTCCCACTTAGGCGTTCCATTGATTCAACTTGAGCAAGTTCATGGAATTAAGATTAAAGAGGTTGATGAGCAAGATAATGAATTAATTCCTAATACGGACGGGATTTATACTAGGGCAAGTAATGTAGCTCTCTCTATTCAGACAGCAGATTGTATGCCTATCATCTTGTCTAGCCAAAACGGAAAAGAGATTTCAGCTTTACATGTTGGATGGAGAGGTCTGAGCAAAGGAATACTAGAAGAAAGTTTTAAATATTTTCACTCTCCTCTAGAAACTATATCTGCATGGATAGCTCCATCAATCTCTAGAGAAAAGTATGAAGTAGGCGAGGATGTTTTAGAAATTTTTCTTGAGAGTGATAAGGAAAGTGAAACAAATCTAATAAAAAAGAACAATTCTAGGAAATGGCTCCTTGATCTAAGGTTAGAAGCAAAAAGGAGGATGCAAAAATTTGGAATTACTGTTTTTATAGATAATTATTGCACTTTTGGGGAGAAGGAATTATTTTTTTCATTTAGAAGAAATCAATCACCTAGAAGAATGGTAACTGTAGTGTGGAGGAAAAATGGATAACAAATGTTTTATAGGTTTAGGGGTGATGGGGTCACAGATAGCTAAACATATTGCAAAGAGTGGCTTTAATATTAGAGTTTTTAATAGAACTCAAGAGAAAGCAAAAGCATGGGTAGAAATGTATGGAGGTTCTTTTTTTAATTCGCCTAAAGAAGCAGCTCGAGAATCAGATATGGTTTTTTTATGTGTTGGGAATGATGAAGATGTAAGGTCGGTAATAACTAGAAATGATGGAGTCCTTCAATCTTTAACAAAAGGAAGCATAATCATTGATCACACAACAACTTCAGCTGATTTATCTCTTGAAATGAGTCAGATCTGTCTATCTAAGGGAATTGATTTTATAGATGCTCCAGTCTCCGGAGGTCAAGTAGGAGCAGAAAAAGGTGAATTGACTGTTATGGCAGGAGGCAGAAATAAGGCTTTCAAATCCGCAAAAGAGTTTATGGATCTTTATTCTAAAAGTTGCGTAAGAATGGGCAAATCAGGATCTGGTCAATTAACTAAAATGGTAAATCAAATCTGTCTAGCAGGTCTTATACAAAGCTTAGCAGAAGGAATAAATTTTTCTAAGAAAGTAGGTTTAAATACAAAGGAAGTTATCAGAGTTATCTCTCAAGGAGCAGCACAATCATGGCAAATGGATAATAGATGGAAAACTATGCTTAATGATGAATACAATCATGGGTTCGCTGTAGATTTTATGCGAAAGGATTTAGGTATTGCTATAAGTGAAGCTAAAAAGAAAAAAATTACTTTAGAAGTAGTAGAAATGGTTGATGGTTTCTATAAAGATATTCAGAGTATGGAGGGCAATAGATGGGATACATCTAGTTTACTCAGACGGTTAGAGAATTTATGACAAAATCTTTTCCAACTAACACTAAATTCTGCGAAGATCTTTATACAAAATCTGCTTCCTTCTTAGCTGATGAAGCTAATAAAATGAAAATAGACAAGGTTGACGAAAATTTTTTTGAAAACATTGTTATTCCTTTAGTTGCCTACCTCGATTCTTTACCAAAAAGAGATAAACCTTATTTTATTTGTTTATCAGGAGGCCAGGGATCGGGCAAGACTACCTTGTCTGAATTTATTCAGATTGTTCTTTCAAAAGTACAAACTAGAAAGGTTGCAGGGTTTTCTATAGATGATATTTATAAAACAAGAGAAGAAAGAGAAGAGCTAGCCAATACGGTGCATCCTTTATGTAAAGTAAGAGGAGTGCCTGGTACACACGATATTCAATTAGGTCTTAATACGGTTAAATCACTGTTCGAAGCTGATGACTCTTCTTTTACACCCATACCTTCTTTTTCTAAACCTCTAGACAGGCATAACCCTAAAGAAACTTGGAAAAGGTTTAAGGGAAGACCAGAGTTTGTCTTCTTTGATGCTTGGTGCGGAGGAGCCAGACCCGTTAGCGAAGAAAATTGGCAGGGTCCAATGAATCCTCTTGAAAAGGAGGAAGATCCTGATGGAACCTGGTCTAAATGGAGTAACAAGGAATTAGCAGGAGATTACCAAGAACTTTTTGCTATGTTTGATTTGTTAATTCTTATAACCGTACCAGATATAGATTTTGTTTATAGAAGTAGGTGGCTTCAAGAACAAACTCTCTATAAAACTCTAGAAGATAAAGAGCTAAGAAAAAAAATAATGACAGAAGAAGAGGTATATAGGTTTGTTATGCATTACGAAAGACTCACTCATTATATTTTAGAAGAAATGCCTAATTTTTCTGACATTGTATTAACTAGAGATGAGAAATTTGATTTTCATTTTGTTAAGACTCCATAATAAGCTATTAAAAGAGGATTTCTTGACTTAGATAGATGTGATGTCAAAATGCGCCACCTTTAGCCAACAAGCATCATTTAGATGTTTTAATATTAATAGGAAATGAATAAACAAGAAGTATCTGGAGGAGAGGCTTTAATGCTTTCTCTACAAGAAGAGGCAGTAGACCTGGTATTTGGTTATCCTGGGGGTGCCTCTCTGCATATCTATGATGCTTTGTTTCAACAGCAAGCTGTTCAGCATGTATTAGTAAGACATGAACAAGGAGCTGTTCATGCTGCAGATGGCTATGCACGTGCGACCGGTAAGCCGGGAGTAATTTTTGTAACATCAGGACCTGGTGCGACAAATGCTATTACTGGTTTGGCAACGGCTTTTATGGATTCTACTCCTGTCGTTGTAATTTCCAGTCAAGTTAAGTCTCATTTGATAGGCACTGACTCTTTTCAAGAAACCGATATGATAGGAGTCTCCCGACCTGTTGTTAAACACAGTTATTTAGTAAAAAAACCTGAAGAAATACCAAAAGTCGTTAAGGAGGCCTTTCATGTTGCTACCACTGGAAGACCAGGTCCAGTAGTAATTGATATACCAAAAGACTTAACAGATGCATCGTATAATTTTAAGTTTTCTTATCCTAAAGAAATAGATATACGATCCTATAAACCTGTAGATGAAGGACATAGCGGTCAAATAAAAAAAGCAGTTAAGGCCTTATTAAGATCTAAAAGACCAATTATTTATTCTGGAGGAGGTGTTATTCAAGGTAATGCCTCAGAAGAATTAACCAAATTAGTTAGGTTATTAAACTTCCCCGTAACCAATACTCTAATGGGATTGGGAGCATATCCAGGAACCGATCCACTGTTTGTGGGAATGTTGGGTATGCATGGTACTTATGAGGCCAATATGGCCATGCATAATTCTGATCTTATTCTTGCTGTTGGGGCTAGGTTTGATGACCGGATAACGAATAGTCCAGATTTGTTTGCCTTAGATGCTAAAAAGATTCATATAGATGTAGATCCTGCTTCTCTATCAAAAATCATAGCTGTGGATATCCCAATAGTAGGCTCTGCAAAAACCTGTTTAAGTCAATTAATAGAAGAGCTTGAAAAGGAGAAATATGAAATTGACAAGGACTCTTTGGAACCCTGGTGGGATCAGATAAATAATTGGAAGAAAGAACATGGTTTAGACCACAATTTAGTTGATAAAGCTCCTCCAAAAGGAAAAATACTGCCTCAACAAGTAGTGCAAAGCTTATATAGAGAAACTAAGGGAGATGCTTTTATTACTTCAGATGTAGGTCAACACCAAATGTTTGCTGCCCAGTACTATCATTTTGATAAGCCTAGGAGATGGATCAATTCAGGTGGTCTCGGGACTATGGGATTTGGCTTACCAGCAGCTATAGGAGTTCAGTTAGCACACCCTGGTTCAGTTGTTGCCTGTATTACAGGGGAGGGTAGTATTCAGATGTGTATCCAAGAATTATCTACTTGCCTTCAATATGGACTTCCTTTGAAGATTATTAATATAAATAATCAATCTTTAGGAATGGTAAAACAATGGCAAGACATGCAGTATGGAGGCAGGTTATCTGAGAGTACTTATCAAGGTTCATTGCCTGACTTTATTGCTTTAACTGAGTCTTTTGGTCATGTAGGAATGAAAGTTGAAAAGTATGAAGATTTACAAAAATCTATGGAAGAATGTTTCAAGATGACAGATAAATTAGTTTTTATGGATATATATGTAGATCCTGATGAACATGTTTATCCTATGTTAGAGGCCGGCAAGTCAATGCAAGACATGTGGCTTGATAAAGATAAAAAAACTTGGGAATGAAAAGAGTTTTAGCTGTTTTAATGGAAAACCAAGCGGGTGCTCTCTCAAGAGTAGTGGGGCTATTCTCGCAAAGAGGGTATAACATAGAATCTTTGATAGTTGCTCCGACTGAGGATCCAACTTTATCGAGATTAACCATGACCACCATAGGTGATGAAAAGGTTATTCAACAAATAACAAAACAACTCAATAAACTTATAGACGTAGTAAAAGTTATAGATTTATCAGCTTCAGATTATTCTGAGAGTGAATTAATGATAATAAAACTGTCCAACCATAAAGATACAATAAAAAAGATTGAAGAGTTAGGGGGCTCAATCATTTACCAGGATGAAACAATTCTCAATGCAGAATTTATAGGAACTTCAAGTGCTATGGATAAGGTCTTATCTACTTGGGATGATAAGAATCTTTTGGAGGTTGTAAGAACAGGTATTTTAGGTCTTTCTTCGAATGCCAAGACCCTCACAATATAGTAGAGTAGATTTGAGATGAAAATTTATTACGACAAAGATACAGATTTAGAGCTTATTAAAAGCAAGAAAGTTACTATTGTAGGTTATGGTTCTCAAGGAAATGCACACGCTAATAATCTGAAAGATAGTGGTGTAAATGTCACTGTAGCTTTGCGTAAAGATTCTTCATCTTGGCCCAAAGCAGAGCAAGCAGGGTTAGTCGTACAAGAGGTTGAAGAATCTGTCAAAGATGCCGATATGGTAATGATATTAATGCCTGATGAATTACAGGCTGCAACCTATACATCAAATATTCATAAACATATAAAGAGAGGGTCAATATTAGCTTTTGCCCATGGATTTAATATCCATTTTAAAAAGATAATTCCTCGAGAAGACTTAGATGTGGTGATGGTGGCTCCCAAAGGTCCAGGACATACCGTACGTTCTCAATATGTTGCTGAAGCTGGAGTTCCTTCGCTTTTAGCAATCTATAAGGATGTATCTGGGCAGGCAAAAGATATAGCTCTTTCTTACGCTTCTGCTATAGGAGCAGGTAGAGCAGGTATTATTGAGACTAATTTTAAAGACGAAACTGAAACCGATCTATTTGGTGAACAGGCTGTACTTTGTGGTGGTCTTACTTCTCTAATTCAATCGGGTTATGAAGTATTAACAGAAGCAGGTTACCCCCCTGAAATGGCTTATTTTGAATGCTTACACGAAGTAAAACTTATAGTAGATCTGATTTATGAGGGTGGATTACAAAATATGCGTTATAGCATTTCCAATACAGCTGAATTTGGAGACTATGTGAGCGGCCCTAAAATAATAACTGAAGATACCAAGGAAGAAATGCGCGCTATTCTGAAAAGAATACAATCAGGAGAATTTGCTGAGGAGTTTATGACTGATTGCAGAAAAAGTAATGATGGAAGAGGTGGTCCTCTTATGAAGGATTTTAGAGAAAAGAATTCTTCGCATTCTATTGAAAAGGTAGGGGAAGAATTAAGATCTATGATGCCCTGGATTGCGCAGAATAAATTAGTAGATAAGACAAAGAACTAGCTTTACTTAAGTGCCTAAAGACTCAGAAAAACTAGACCTTTATGATGAACATGAAGAGATCGTCTCTGTTAGGGGTAAAAGAGTAAAACGTAGGGGAATCTTTTTACTTCCTAATTTACTCACTACAGCATCTTTATTTTCAGGGTTTTATTCTATTATTTCTGCTATTCAAGGAGATTTTATTGCTGCCGGAATGGCTATATTTGCTGCACAATTTTTTGATGGTCTTGATGGAAGGGTAGCACGATTGACTAATTCCCAAAGTAAGTTTGGTGCCCAATATGACAGTTTATGTGATGTAGTTTCTTTCGGACTTGCTCCTGCAATTTCTATCTTTTTATGGGGACTTGATTCTTTAGGACAAGTTGGTTGGATATTTTCTTTTCTTTATGTAGCTGCTGCAGCCTTACGTTTAGCAAGATTTAATACAAATTTGGGTTCAGAAGACACCTTCTTCAAAGGTTTACCGAGTCCAGTAGCAGGAGCAACTTTAGCCTATTATGTATGGGCACTTAGCTCAGTTGGGATTCAAGGAGAGAATCTAGGGTTTCTATTAACCTTAGTCTCAGCTTCTTTAACCGGCCTGTTAGCTATCTTGATGGTTATTAATATTCCTTACTACAGTTTTAAAGAGATTGAATTGAAAAGAAGAGTTCCATTTTTTGCTATATTAGTAGTAGTTTTTGTTTTTGCTTTAATTGCTATTGACCCCCCTTTAGTCCTGGTAAGTTGCGCTATGCTTTATACCTTATCGGGTCCAGCAATTTGGGTTATAAAGAGCTTAAGGAATTGATATTTAATAGTTATTTACGATTGAGAATTACCTATGCCAAAGGTAATATGCAACTTCCCATTTTATGGGTCTGTAGCTCAGCTGGTTAGAGCGCACCCCTGATAAGGGTGAGGTCGGAAG
>CAJWPI010000008.1 GCA_913045055.1 uncultured Gammaproteobacteria bacterium
ACGACGGACAGGAGTATAAAGAAGGTGATGAATATATTTATTGGTCTAACTAATTAATCAAGGAGATTTTTAATGAAAATATTAAGAACACCCGATGAGCGATTTGAAAATATTAAGGGATACCCCTTTGAACCGCATTACACAACGATAAAAACTCATGATGATTCTGATTTAAGAATTCATCACATTGATGAGGGCCCTAAAGACGGTTCAATACTTTTAGCAATGCATGGTCAGCCTGTCTGGAGTTATCTGTACTCAAAAATGATTCCACACTTAGTTGGAGGGGGAATTAGGGTTATTGCTCCAGACTTGCCTGGTTACGGAAAGTCAGATAAACCAGCTTCAAGAGAAGATTACAGTTATCAAAGACAAGTTGATTGGATGACTCAATGGCTAATTCAAAATGATTTCAAAGAACTTACTTTTTTTGGTCAAGACTGGGGTGGCTTGATTGGACTAAGGATGATTACAGAAGAACCGGATAGGTTTATAAAAGTTTCGATGGGAAATACAGGCTTACCCTACAACCCTGATGCTTCAGAAGAACTCCAAAACAAAGTGAAGGCTTTTAGAGAAGAAAAGATTAAACTCACACTCTTTTCTATGGCTAGACAAGTTCAGCAAATGGATGGAAAAGTTGATGGTAGTGATATTAAGAATGAAGATTTCCACCCAGCGTTAAAATTTATGTATTGGCAAAAATTCTGCTGGGATACTCCAAATTTACCCATCGGAACCCTCTGTTCTTTACAAATGGATAAAAGATCTAGACCAATGGTAGCGGCTCATTACTTCTTACAAAGGTTAGGTCTAGAAAAATACTCTCCTTTTAAATCAGATGTTCTCAATGCTTATGAAGCTCCATTTCCAGATCCTTCTTATAAAATGGGTCCGAGAGCCATGCCAAGCCATGTACCAACTTTACCCGACTCATCTTTGGAAGCGCAAAGATTGGCTAGAGAATTTTTTAAGACTTCAGACAAACCTTTTTTATCTGTCTTTGCTGGAGATGATCCAGTAACCAACGGCATAGAAAGCGATGTATTAGAAATGGCACCCAACGCAAAGAGCGCATCACATATTGGTGGAGGTCATTTTTATCAATGGACCAGACCTAAAGAGTTGTCAGAGTTGTTAATTAATTTTATTAAAGAAAGTTAATTAAGCACTGCTTCCACCCCTTCCTTAACCAGTAACTATGCCACCCGAACTTGCTTCTTGGGCAGCAATGTGAGATGTAATATTAGAAATTTGATCTAAATTATTTCCACAAGCAGCTGTTATTTTTTCTTTTGAGAAGCGTGCTAGTTCTTTTATCTCAGAAGTAGAGCCATTCTCTTTATCAATAATTAAAGATTTATCTTTAGATACAAGCAAAACATCGTTCCCTGAGACTGCGAGATGATAGTAGTGTTTGTTGATAAATCCAGCGAATGCTTTTCTAAAATAGACTTTTCCGTTGGTCAATGAGACTTTACATATCTGCGCTTTTGAATCTAGGAAATAAATATTTTCTTCTAAGTAATACGGTACAACTATGCTATTAAATTCTTCTGTATACCAAAGTAATTTTCCTGTTTTTGCATCAAGACAATGTTGAATAATCTTCATTCCCCATTTATTGACCCCTTGGATAATTACATAGTCGTTGTAAAGACTAATAAGAGAGGGTGTTCCTTTCACCTCGGAAGACCATACAACTTCCTTGGTATCGATGTTATATCTAGCTACAGAACCTTTCTGAGCTAAAAAGATTTCTTTTATTTCTTTCATGTTAGGAGCATAAATCAGAAGGATATCGATAGCTATTACCAGTATATAGGTAAACTGGTATATTCAAGAAACTAATCATATTTTTATACTTCCTTTCTTTCTTGATTCTTTAATATTTCATATTCGTGATCAATAGACAATTCAATTAACTTTCTCCAGAGAGATTCAGCAATTTTTTCTGACAAACCCTTTTCTTTGGCAAGTCTTTTTACCCTTCTTATAACTTCTTCTATTCGTTTTTTATCTACAACAAGATCTTTATTATTTTTAACTAATGCTACTTTCTCTACACATTTTTGTCTTTGCGCAATCAGCGACAATATCTCTTTATCTAATTTATCGATTTCTTCTCTTAATTTCTCTAAATTCATTTTATTTTCTTACATTTTTTAGTTCTATTATATCCTCTAAGCCTCCAGCTTTTATTACATTAGTATAGCCTCCTCTTCCAAGATAATTAAGGCCTTACTAACTCTGTTACCACTTCTACAATAAAGTACTATCTTCTGATCCTTAGCTATATCCAAATCTAGTATATTCTTATTATATATCTAATATTTCTTATCACTATTTCCTAAAAGATACTTGCATATTAAGAGTTTTGTTCTTAGTTTGTAATCTATTAAAAAGTAAAATTTTAAAAATTAATTAAATTGAAACTAAAACGCTCTACCCTATTCTTCTACAGCTTAACTGAATTACCAATCAATATAGCTTTATTTCCTGTTCTGGTTTTTATCCCTAAGTTCTATTCGGTAGACATGGGGGTGTCTTTAGCCGTTGCAGCCAACATTATCTTAGCTGTAAGAATATTTGATGTGATAACTGACCCCCTGTTTGGATTTATCAATGATAGAACGACTACAAGATGGGGTAAAAGACGTCCATGGTTAGCTATATCTACTCCACTAATGATGCTAAGCGTTTATATGCTTTTCATGCCTCCTGAAGGTTCTGGAGCTGCCCACCTATTTATCTGGATGATGCTCTTGTCTATTGCTACTACTATGATAATGATTCCCTACTATGCCTGGGGAGCTGAACTATCACCAGACTACAACGAGAGATCTCGGGTAACAGGGTGGAGAGCCATGTTTGGAGTTGTTGGTAGCTTGAGTGCACAATTAATACCTTCAGCGGCATTACTGTTTTTTGGATTAGGAGGAAGTGCTAATGTTCTTACCATTGTAGGAATATCTATGGTCGTCTTAATGCCAATTTGTGTGGCTTTAACTATTAGCAAAGTTCCGGAAACTAAGGAACACGTTAAATCTACCATTTCGCCGATACAAGGTTTCAAGCTCATGCTAGATAATGCCCCTTTCAAGAGGTTAATTCTTGCTTTTATGCTTGGAGGTATTGCTATTTCTATAACCACTCCCCTTTATTTATTCTTTGTTACCTATGTATTAAATGCCGAAGATCTAGCAATCTACATGTTAACCTTCTTTTATATAAGTTCCTTTGCTGCAGTACCTTTTTGGGTTTGGTTATCTAAGATAATAGGTAAACATAAAGCATATATAGCTAGTTTCACCCTTTTTGCCCTTTCTCACCCTCTTTATCTTCTCTTAGGAGAAGGGGATTTTTGGTGGATGCTACCTATTACCGTGTTGACTGGTTTTGCGGCAGGAGGTTTTCACGTTCTAGCTAACTCTATGCAAGCTGATGTCATAGATATAGATACGCTAAAAAGCGGAGAAAATAGAACAGCTTTATTCTTTTCCACTTGGTCTTTCACACAAAAAATGGCAGCTTCCTTAGGATCTTGGCTAGCTTTGACAGCCTTGGCTCTGGTTGGTTTCAATACAAGCCCTGAAGCTTCTAATAATTCTGATCAATTATTTGGTCTTAGATTATTATTTTCAAGCATGTCTTCAATATTCTATTTCATTGCTATTGCAATAATTTGGAAATATCCGATAACTGAAGACGTTCACTCAGAAATTAGAAAAAGCTTAGAAAAACAGAAATAAGAAAGTTCTAATTTGCCAAAGATATTTTCTATTCGTTAATAGATTATTTCTTAGCATTAAAGGCTTATTTTGTTTATATCTTACTAGCCAGATTGCTAGGTATGTACTACTATACTCTTGAATTGCAAGGGGTGGCAAAAGCCTGAGATCTAGAGAGGAACCCTTTGAACCTGAACCATATAATAATGGCGGAGGAATAGCATAATGACAAAAAATTTCTTTCTCTTCTTTGTTTTAATTACCTCTTCTCTGGTGCAAACAGAAATTGTTGATGAGATAGTTGTAAAAGGTACCTGGCGTGAAGCTGATTCAAGTGAATCTACAGGAAGTATAGTGATTTTGGATGAAGATACACTAGAAGAACAACCCCTAAAACATTTTGAACAACTGTCTTTCCTTATACCAAACCTCAACTTTGCAGCTAGTGATTCCAGACCAAGATACTTTCAAATCAGAGGTATAGGAGAAAGATCAGGATATGAAGGAACTCCTAATTCTTCAGTAGGATTCATGATAGATGACATAGATTTTTCTGGACAAGGTGGTATAGGAACTACATTTGATATGGAACAAGTTGAGGTTCATAGAGGCCCTCAAGGTTCAAGAATGGGTGCAAATGCCCTTGCCGGTCTAATTTATTTAAAATCTAAAGATCCATCAAATTATTTTGAGGGCCATAGCCAGATGACGGTGGGATCAGATGGTATTAAAAGTATAGCTGTAGCTTTTGGAGGACCGGCTAACAAGAATGAAACAATAAAATATAGATTAACGTTAGCTGAAGATAGGATGGATGGCTTTAGAAAAAATATCTATTTAGATAAATCTGATACCTCTAGAAAGCATGAGTCCACAAGTAGGTTTAAAGTAAATTGGGATTTGACTGATGAAACTGAAATTAACTTCTTGTTAATGAACGTTAATTTAGACGACCCTTCCGATGTTTGGAATTTAGATGGAAGCCTCAACACGCTTTCTGATAAACCAGGGATGGATTCTCAAGACACTAATGCATTGGGATTAAAAATATTTCATACTTTCAACAAATTTAACTTTCAAAGTCTAACTAGTGCCACCCATTCAGATATTGTGTTTAGTTATGATGCAGATTGGGGCAACCCAATATCTAACTTCCCTTATGTTTATGACTTTTTTTCTGAAACATTGAGAACCCGTAGATCTTTCAATCAAGAATTAAGATTATTATCTTTTCCTGCAAATTTCGTAGCTGGCAATAGAAGTGAATGGATAGCGGGAATCTATTATTTGAGTTTAGACGAAAAGAATAAAAAACAAGATGATGGAGTTTATCAAGACCCTTTTAGTGGTTATGACCCCTACGTAGTTAATACATTCTCTACAAGCTATTATGATTCTGAGAATGTTGCTCTTTTTGGACATTTTGAATACCTAACATCGGAAACCAGTAAGCTTGCTTTTGGGGTACGATGGGAAGATTGGAAATCTAATTATTCTAATTCCTATGGAGAATCATTTTCCCCCTCAGACCAGATGATAGGAGGGAAAATTTCTTTTCTCAATGAGATTAATGGAACTACTAATATTTTTACAAGTATTAGTAGAGGATATAAGCCAGGTGGTTTTAATTTAGGGGTTAGTTCCCAACCCGGTTCTTCTCAAGACAGTCTAATTTATGACCCTGAATATCTTATGAATTATGAAATCGGTTTGAGTCTAAGGCTTCCCAAAGCTAATTTAAATTTAGATATAGTTACTTTTTATTCAGATAGAAAGAATCAACAGGTCTTAATCTCTAAACAAGTAGACCCGAATGACCCTAATACATTTATATTTCTAACTCAAAATGCTGCAGAAGGAGAGAATTACGGCTTAGAGGTGAATATGCACGGATTAATAAGTGATAACCTTAATTTCTTCTCATCACTAGGAATATTAAGAACAAAAATAAATAAATATGCCTCGAGAACTGAACTTGAAGGAAGAGATCAAGCTCACGCACCAGAATACAGTTACGCTTTAGGATTGAATTGGGAGTTAAATCAAAATATCTATTTAACATTAGAAACTAATGGAAAAGCCGGGTTTTATTATTCAGATTCTCACGACAATAAATCAAAGTCGTATGTCTTAACTAATTTAGTTCTGGGGTATAAAAAAGAAAAAGTGACCTATGAACTATGGGCTAAAAATATTTCTGATAAGTATTATTCTGTCCGAGGGTTCTATTTTGGGAACGAACCTCCCAATTTTCCTCCTACACTTTATGAAAGACAGGGTGATCCCAGGCATCTCGGTTTGATAGTTAAATATGATTTTTGACATTGCTTTAAAAGACTTTCTTGAATTTCTGGCGGTTGTCTTTGCAGTTCTCTACTTAATTTTAGCAGTCAAACAAAACATAAAATGCTGGATAGCTTGGATAATAAGTTCTTGTTTATATCTGTTAGTAATGTATGAGGTTAATTTATATATGGAAGCTAGTCTTCAAGTATTCTATATCATCATGGGATTCTATGGTTGGTCCCAGTGGAGTAAATCTCAAACTAAAGAAAAATTAATAGTTAAAACCTGGAATCTTTATAACCATTCCGCAGCTATTTTCTTAATCTTTTTACTTTCCTTTGGTTCTGGGTTGCTTTTAAAACAATACACTTCGGCTGCCCTTCCCTTTCTAGATGCTTTAACGTCATGGGGTGCAATAATAACTACCTATATGGTAGCCAAGAAGTTACTTGAGAACTGGATCTATTGGTTTGCAATAGATTCTATTTCTGTTTACCTTTTTTTATCTAGAGAGCTTTATTTAACAGCTTTTTTATTTCTAATCTATTTGTTCATAATAGTATTTGGATATAGATCTTGGAATGAAATAAGAAAAAATCAACATGCTTAAAGTTACAGAAAGGATTAAAGAGATTTCTCAAGAAATTACTTTGAAAGACCTCATTAAGGACGGACCTGTATCAACTATTTATTCTTGTTGTTTTCAGGGATCTAAATCAATAATCCGTTTTGATAAACCCATAACAAAAACTCTTAAATTAAATCGTTCAGTAGAAAAAGAAGTTTTAAATACGTTATATAAAATTAATATTGCCCCTGAAGTTTTATTTTCTGATCAGAAGATGGGTATCACCATTTGGAGATACGTAGAAGCCGATCTGATAAAAGAAAGTTCTTTTTCTAATAAATCATTGCTTAAAGAAATCGCTCAGACTCTTAAAGTAATTCATCAGACTCAACCTCCTAAAAAAATATTAACCTTTAATTCATTTGTGGACTGTTATAAGGAGTTATTAAGTGGGCTTGGACATAGAAGAATTATCCAAGATGGGATTGAGATATATAAGAAAATTCAAATAGGCAATGAATCTTTGGTGTTATCCCATAATGATCTCAATCCTGGAAATTTACTTTGGTCTAAAAGACTAACAATACTTGACTGGGAATATGTTAGCTTGAATGATGCTTATTTTGATCTAGCTTGTATAGTTAGCTCTCTTAGATTAGACGAAGAAAATACAAACTTTTTTCTAAGAAATTATGGAATCAAAAAATCTTCTTTAGATGTAGATAAAATTAATCTTTGTAAAGAATTTAATCTTTACCTGACTTTATTTTGGCTTTTAATATTGAGAAGACATTCTAAGACTACAGAACTACAAGAAGCTTCCATTTCAAAACTAAAGAAAGTTCTTTCTCAGACACAAGAGAAGAACTTCTTTATTTCTACAAATAGTAAATAATTAGATAGTTAATGCATTTGTAACAAATCATTAACAAGATTTATCATTTAAGTACAAATTGTCACAATATATTCACACAATTTATGATTAAACATAAATATAATTGATATAATATATTCTCCATAAGTTTAAGAAACCTATAGAAATAAAAAATGACAGAAAGATCTTTAAAAAATAAACATAAATCAAGAATTGGACCAAAAGACTTTAAGAGAAACTCTAGGGCCAAAAGGCAAGGAGATAGAGCAATTGGGTTTGTAGCTATTACTATGATAGCTTCTTTAACATTTATGGTTACCTATTTATAAAATTGAATCCTTTTTTTGCAATTCAAGTCTATCCTCTTACTGGTTAGAGCTATAGATTAATTCCATGCCAAATACATCGGCATTACCACAAGATTCAATGTGTTGAGCATATTTCTCTTGCATACCATTGTCTTGTAACAGTTTTCGCATTGGTCTGAACTGTTTAACATTCTCCGCTCGCGTATCACGATTGTACCAGTGAACCATCCTTACCATATCAAAGGGTAAATCGTCTTCAAATCCCCTATAAGGTCGTAAATAATGAACTCCATAACCCTTATACCCAAACTCTTCAACTAAAGACTCATGTTCAGCTGATATTGCTAATAACTCTTCAAAAGATGCATTTTCTGTAAATTTGCAGTTAGCGAATTCAACAAATTGAATTCTGTCATATTCTTCTCTCGGAATCCTCAAGTGTCTAGCTCCTGTATTAAAAACAGCATAACTTCCTTTACAAGTACTAGGGTTCATCGAGGGTTTTTTGTAATCATTTAAATAGGTACCGTATTCTTTATACATTTCTTCACCATCTGGCCAGTTTCCCCAAAGAACGAAGTCATAGTCCTTTTCTCCAGCTAGAATAGGTGTCAATATAAACCTTGTATACTTCAAATTATTTTCAAGAAGAAACTTGTGATAACGTTTTTCATATTTAATAACATCTTCATAGCCTTTACCCTCGTTATATTTACATAAACTAAACTCGGTCCTTATAGTGTACTGCTCAGAAGTTGCTGCAAGATTGAAACCTATGGTAAAAAGTGCAAGTAATAGTATATATCTCATTTTTAATTCCTCTAATGACATTCTAGTCTTAAAAACCAATATTAAAACTTTTATTTTTTTAACTATTTCCTCTTTGTTTCTTGCAGATGTTTCTTCAAGTAAGTCATAAAAGGTGTTCCTCCAGTTCCCTTAATTGTTGAACCACCTGTCCCAAATGGATTCTTTTGCTGAGACTGTTTATGAATATACATGTCAGCGTAATTCAAATGTAAAGCACGGAACTTAGATAGCTCTTCTAGGCATTGGTAGTATATTTTCTTTAAATTTGACGAATCTAATACTAAGTCCCTAACGCTTGTAGAATTCTCTACTCTTTCAATAAAATTTCTATGTTCAGGAGGCATGTATTCTCTCATTTCATTTAAATAATGTCTCAAGGCATCTTTAGAGTGTTTAACTTCCAAGACACCGTCTAATGTAGGAACAATACTACTTTGAGCGCCTGTTTCTCCTCGAAAAAATTGTGCTTCATTAGAAAATTGATTCTCGTAAATTAGTCCATTCTTTAAATCTGGATTGTCTTTAGAACCAAATATAAAAGGCCTAACTCTATGATAATAAATATAAGGATCACATCGCTCAGTCATTCTTAAAAAAATCTTATTTACTTTCTTAAGAGATATTTCTATATCTGATAAAAGACTTTTTACTTCTGTCTCGTTCGAAGTATTGTCACACCGAGATAATTTATCTGCAGCTTCAATTGCTCCTGAAGCTGCATGTTCTATGCAAACATGAATAGTCACAAACCAATCCTCATCGACTCCCCCTAAAAAATTATTAATTAATCCAATATTTTCAAGACAAACCTCCCCTTTTTCTAATAAAAACCAATTGTCTAAGCAATAACTTGCGTAACTTAAGACTGGAGGCCTACCTAGAAATTTAGAAACCCTAACCCATGGTGCAGCCAAAACTTCAGGCAATTTATCATTAGGTTTGCCTCCTCCTAGAACATAAGCATGGGAAATAAAACTAAGATGTACCATGGCTAGTCTTATTTCTCTTTCACTGTTACTGTCTAAAATCTCTTGAATAGACAAATCATTTTTTGTAAGAGATTCAACTGTCGGTTGTACTTGACTAGTTAAAAGTAGCTTAGGAAGGTTGTGTGCGATCTCTTGCAGTCTATCTAAGCTAGGAGAACTTTTCTGATACTCTCTTAAAGGTGGCTCCTTAGGTAAAAAACCTTTCATAAAATTTCCTCTCTGAGGAAAATTAATAATCTAGTTTAAACATGCTTGCCCTTATTCCAACCATTTTTAGATAAATATTTTTCTGCTGAATTTACAGCTCCATCTTCTATATTTGTTCCCATACTGTCGTTCCACCTGTTTAAAAAACCAAATAAAGATATTACTCCTAAAATCTCAACTATTTCACCGTCATCCCAATGAATTCTTAGTCTGTCTTCAAGTTTCTTATCAACAGCATTAGGAATTTGAGAAGCAGCTAATGCAAAATCCAATGCCGCCCTCTCAGCATCATTAAAAGCTTCGTGAGTACTATATTCCCAGATATGCTCTAGTTGCTCTGATTCTGCTCCATATCTCTCTGCAGCCCTAATTGCATGCGCTTGACAATATCGACAACCTGCGGCATTGCTGCTTACCCAAGCAATCATCCTCTTCAAAGCTGAAGAGACTTTTCCATTATTATCCATAACTGCCTTATTTAAATTGATAAATGCAGATGCTATATCAGGTCTAATTTGCATCGTTAAAACAGAATTTGGACAAAATCCTAAGGTTTCATTAAAAAACTTAGCTAAATCTTTTATTTCTAAATTGCTGTCTGAGCTAAGAGGTTTTACTAGAGGCATCTTTTACTCAGGCATCAACGCTGAATAACTCAAGGTTCTTAATTCTCTGCGTATCTGGTAGGTAGCTGAAGGTATTAGTTGTGTAAGAAAAATTACTACCATCTTTTCCTTTGGATTAACCCAAAAAACCGTGCTAGCCATTCCTCCCCATCCAAATTCTCCTGGATCACTCAAAACTTGTGCTTTAACAGGATCAAGCATAACTGAAAAACCAAGCCCGAAACCAATGCCCTTGTATGGTGTTTCACTAAAAGCAGATTGACTCATTTCTGTTAAATCTTGACCACCTGGGAGATGGTTGGATGCCATCATTTGTAAAGACTTCCTTCCTATTATCCTTATACCGTTGAACTCTCCTTGATTTAGAAGCATAGAAGCAAAGTTGTAATAATCTGATATTGTAGATACTAGGCCTCCTCCTCCAGACAGAAACCTACTCTCTTTGGTAGTCCAACTATCTTTTGGTGAATCAACTAGTTTGGGATCCTCTTTAATTTTATGTTCATAACAAGAAGTTAATCGGTTTAGTTTCTCCTTAGGACAAGTAAAGCTTGTGTCTACCATACCTAAAGGTTCAAAAATATTCTTTTGAAAATATTTGTCTAGTTTCATGCCGGAAAAAATTTCTACTAAATGGCCTAATACATCGGTTGAAACAGAATAATTCCATTGTTCACCTGGCGAAAACTCTAAGGGAAGTGTAGATATCATTTCTACCATTTCTTCTAATCCATCAGTAGTGGCTTTATGACCTAGGGCGCCATCCTCACCAAACCTTCCATGAGTACCGACCCCCAATTCTCTATAAGCTGCGTCTATATTAGTTCTGTACATAAAATGGTAGGTTAATCCAGACATATGAGAGAACAGATCTCTTATTGTCATATGTCTGTTTGGTCGTGAAGTCAAAAAATTTGGATAAATTCCCGATTGATAAACTCTTAGGTTTTTCCATGAAGGAATATACCAATGCACTGGGTCGTCTAGTCTAAATAAACTTTTTTCATAAAGCTGCATTAAAGCAATGCTGGTAATGGGCTTTGTCATTGAAAATATTCTGAAGATAGCGTTCTCTTCCATAGGTCTCTTTTTTTCTCTGTCCATCATCCCTAATGATTCTAGATAAGCTATTTCTCCATTTCTAGCAACTAAGGTGATAGTTCCTATTAACTTTCCTGGATTTATATAAGTTTCTTCTAAATAAGAACTAATATTGTTAAGCACTTTGCTGTCAAGACCTACAGACTCTGGTGTGACAATATTTTGTACATTTTTAGTTTCAAGATTCTTCATATGAATATACTATAAAGCTTTCTGTAGAATAATTGTCAAGAAGATGAAATTTTCTAACCGAATTAAAAGGAGCTATCATTCTTGTTATAAGATGCTTCGAGGAGAAGAAAAATGCACGATTTAGTAATTAGGAATGGAACCATTGTAGATGGATCAGGAAATGAATCATTCAGAGGAGATATAGCTATTGATGATGATCGGATAACTAAAGTAGGTGAAATAAACAATAAAGGTAAAAGAGAAATTGATGCGAAAGGTAAGCTTGTTACTCCTGGCTGGGTAGATATTCACACCCATTACGACGGTCAAGTGTGTTGGGATCCTTATTTAACACCCTCAAGTTGGCATGGGGTAACAACCATTGTCATGGGGAATTGCGGTGTTGGATTTGCTCCAGTTAAACCAGGATCAGAAAATTATCTAATTGAATTGATGGAAGGAGTTGAAGACATCCCTGGAACAGCTCTACATGAAGGTATTGATTGGGATTGGGAGTCTTTCCCTGAATTCTTAGATGCTATAGAAAAAAAAGAGTTTGTTATAGATGTTGGTGCTATGGTTGGGCATGGTCCCATAAGATCTTATGTAATGGGGTATGATCGTTGCCAAGGTAAAGACGATGCTTCAAAAGAAGAGATAGCAGCGATGGCTAAATTAACTAAAGAAGCTATTCAAGCGGGTGCTTTAGGATTTAGCTCCTCAAGAACTTATTTACATACTGATGTCCATGGAAAATATGTCCCTGGTACTGAAGCAGGGCAATCAGAAATGAGAGCTATTTCACAAGCAATTGGAGAAGCTGGAGAAGGGACTCTTGAATTAGTCTCTGATTGGATGGATCAAGATATAGAGTTGGATTGGGTAAAGGAGTTTGTAGAAACAACTGGTAGGACTTTGACTTATGCACAAACGAGCGGAGATCCTTTTAAAACATGGAAGTATTGCGAAGATAACTTCAATAAAGGGGTTAATATTCGTCCCCAGTTTGCAGGTAGACCTACTGGTATGCTGTTCAGTCTAGAGTCTTCCATTCACCCTTTTATAACACATCCAAGTTTCAGAGAAATAATAGAACTTCCTTTAGAGGGAAAAGTTAAAGCAATGAAAGACCCCAAATTCAAGAAGCGCATTTTGAGTGAGGAGTATGGTTTTGGTGAAGGAGGTAATTACGAATTAGCTAATAGGTTAATTTCTTCATTTGAAACTCAATTTCCTATGGATGAGGTACCCAATTATGAACCTAAAATTGAAGAAAGCATCGCTGGTATAGCTAAAAATAAAGGAGTAACTGCTCTAGAAGTCGCTTATGATGAAATGCTCAAGAATGAAGGGAAAAACTTTATTTATGCATGTTTTGCACCCTACCCTAACCATACACTAGATTTTTATAAGATGATTATAGAATTCAATAGTTCAGTAGCAGGTCTAAGTGATGGTGGTGCTCATTGTGGACTAATCTGTGATGCCAGTATGCCTACATGGAATGTTGCTCATTGGAGTCGAGATAGAAACCGTGGAGAGAAATTACCTATAGAATACATTATCAACAAGCAAACTAGAGAAACAGCCAGAACATTCGGACTTTTCGATAGAGGGGAATTAAAAGAAGGATATTTAGCAGATATCAACATAATTGATTTTGATGATCTTAAAGTTTATAAGCCTGAAATGGTTCATGATTTGCCTATGGGAGGTAGAAGAATCATCCAAAAATGTTCAGGCTACATTGCCACAATTAAAAGTGGTGTTGTAACTTATGAAAATGATAAAGCAACAGGTCAACTCCCAGGTAAGGTAATTAGAGGGGAGCAAAGACTAGCATAGGTGGAATTCTCAACACCTGATCTAGCAGATGCTTTTCCAGAAGTAAAAGCTTTAGAGCCTATTTTAAAAAATTTTGGGGGGAAGACTTCCTTCCATGGGCCTATTCAAACTCTTAAGTGTCCTGATGATAACTCCTTAGTTAAGCAGCAATTTAACTCTGAAGGCAATGGAAGAGTTTTGGTAGTGGATGCTGGAGGAATCTCTACAGTAGCTTTACTTGGTGACCTTATAGCCAATTCAGGAATAGAGAATAATTGGGCTGGTATTATTATCAATGGGTATATTAGAGACATAGAAATTATAAAAACCCTAAGTATAGGAGTTCAAGCCCTAGGAGCTTTTCCTATCAAAAGTGCAAAAAGAGGCTTAGGCGAGTTAGGAATAGAAATAAGTTTTGGTGGGTTAACCTTCAGGCCCGGTCAACATGTATATGCTGACAATGATGGCTTACTTTTAAGCGAAAAAGAACTAAATAGCTCTTAAGGCTTCAGTGATATCTTGTGTAGCAGCTCTTCTTGCTGGTAATACGCCACCAAGAAAGCCTACAATTAAAGCTAACATTAAGCCTTGCCCTACAATATCTCCAGTTACTGCAAAGTCAAAAGCTGTCTGGGTGAAAGAACCTGATGCTAAGGTCGAAACCGTATAGCCGTTAAATATTAAGTATGAAAGCCCTGCACCTAACAAGCCCCCAGTTAAAGCCAATAACATTGATTCAATCATTAGAGCAAACAAAACTGCCCCACCTTGGAATCCTACAGCTCTCAAAGTACCAATCTCAACTAATCTTGTCGAAACAGCAGTATACATAGTATTGAGAGCAGCAAAGACTGATCCTATGGCCATAATAATTGCTACAACATAGCCAAAGGTTTGAATTACACCTGATGCACCAGACGATTGTTTAGAATAAAAGTCAGCTTCACCTTGGACTTTCAAATCTAGTCTAGGATCCAATTCGAGTGAAGCCGCAAAATCAGATATTATTGCTTTATTTTCCATTTGAACGATAGCTATAGAAGCTGAATTTTCTCTTCTAAAAACTCCTTGGGTTACAGTAAGATCTGCCCAAATTTCAGATTCATGCACATCACCTCCTGTAGAGAAAATTCCTACTACTTTCCATTGTGAATCCCTAATTTTTAGGCTGTCTCCTATTTCAAGACCCTCATATTCTTTATAGGCACCTTCTCCTACAATCACCTCTCCTCTACCAGGAAAGAAATTTTCCCCTTTGATAATTTCTACTTCTGGACGAATTTTAAAACTCATTGGCTGGACTCCTCTTAGAGGAAGGTTTGAAGTATCGTCTGCCCCTTTCTTTTTTAAATCTATAATTGTAAAAAGTTCTGCTGCTATCATGGGGCCATCTTCAGAGTTTCTGATACCAGGGACACTTTCTATAATAGGTAGCTGTGGAATATAGATACCACTGCTAAGTTCTGAATTAGAACCGTCTCTGAAAATTAAAGCTCTATCCTCTTCTCCAGTACTAGATATGGTGTTACTTAATCCTTCAGCCATAGCTAATAGTGAAACCATTACTGCTACAGAGCCTGCAATACCTATGATAATCACAATTGAAGAACCTGACCTTTCTAAGATTGTCCTTAAATTCATCCCTAAAATTGCTAATATTTGTTTCATCTTTTTAATCCTTTCTTAAAGCATCTACTACCTTCAATCGCATCGCTCCTATTGCTGGTGGTAAACCTGTTATTATTGCCATTAAGATTGATGCTACCAAGGCCCATAAGATTACTGAATATTGAAAGGTAATATCCCCTACAAAAGCTGATAGATCAGAAGATAAACCAAAAAATACTATATAACTTAAGAGAATTCCTAAAAGCATTCCCGTGGTACAAATAACGACAGATTCACATAAAACTAAACTTAGAATAATCTTATCTGAGTAGCCTATAGTTTTAAAGACAGCAAATTCTGAAGTTCTTTCTCTGACTGCTTGACTCATTGTATTCCCAGTAACTAACAACATTGTAAAAAAGGTAGCAGCCAATATTGAGTTCATAATAAAACCTATATCTCCAACTTGCTCTGCAAACATTTTGCTAAATGCTGCTTCGGTAGAAGTCTTAGTTTCATTAATTGAGTTTACAAACATCTTATCTATTTCTTTAGCTATTCTTTCGTTATCTTCTTTGTTTTTAACCTTAACTACATAATTTCCTACCGTACCCTTTCCGTAAGCTCTAGCTTCTTCGAAATAAGAGTGGTTTATGAAGGCTTGATCTTCTCCTCCATAGGCACCAGAATCTTCTGATTCAGTAAATATTCCAACTAGGTCAAATACCCAAAGATTAGATAAATCTTCTTTTACCCAAATATCGCCTATAATTGGAATCTTCTGTCCAACTTTCCAGTTGTATTTTTCAGCTAAACTTTTACCTACCACAATTCCAGTTCGGGTATTAATAAAATCTCTTTTTTCTTGTTCTGTTAGGTTAAATTGTGGATAAACTTCAAACCAGTCTTCTGCAGGCACGGGCCATTTTGGAAAGAAGTTTGATCTGTCTATATATGTTCCACCAAACCATTCCCTATGAGCGATATGCTCTACTCCCTCTATAGATCTAATTCTCTCTCTGTAAGAAAGAGGAAGAGGGTCAGTGAAAGACAGTTTTGACATTACTATAAGTCGGTCATCACCAGAAAAATCTACATCACCAGTAAATGCAACTGCAACTGACCTCAACATGCCAAATAACATAAAAGCAACTGTTAAGGATGCAATAGTAAGTCCTGTTCTCCAGATCTTTCTTTGTAGACCAGCAGAAATCACTGTCCAGTACTTCATTTTTATCCTTTTGCTAGAGCATCTACTACTTTTAACCTAAGAGCCTGCCTTGCTGGCATAAAAGAGGACACTAAAGAAACAATAGTCCCTATAATGAAAGCTAATAAGACAGAAGAACTGCTTAAATAGATAGCATCTTCCATCATCCCTTGGCTAGCTGAAATTATTGCAGGAATAAGCAAGAGTGTAAGCCCTAACCCCAAAATCAATCCCGTAAAGATAATAATAAAAGCTTCCAGAATAACTGAAAGAAACAATTGTAAATCACCATATCCTATGCTCTTGAGAACTGCTAAATCAGCAGTTCTTTCTCTAACAGCTTGAGTCATGGTGTTTCCTGTCACTAAGAGAATTGTGAAAAAAACTGCCGATAGGATTAAATTCATCACTAACTCAATATCTCCAAACTCTCCTACCATTTCCGTAGCAATTTGATTCTCAGGACCAGATCTAGTTGCCCTATCTGAATTTTCAAAAGCATTATCTATTTTGTTAGAGATTTCATCTGCTAATTCTGGAGAAAGTATCTTAGCTATAATCATGCCAGTAGTTCCTTTCATACTAGTACGGCTATCATCAATGTATTTATAGTTAGTAATAACGCCTATTTCATCTCCAGGATATTTTGCAACGGTATAAAACCCTACCACTTCAAACTCCCAATTTAATGTACCATCTTCATTCTTGGAATTTGATTTAACTCTTACTTTATCGCCTATCTTGAAGTTCTTTTGTTCTGCTAACAATTTTCCTACTAAAGCGCCATCAGGTCTGGATCGCATTGCTTGTCTAAACTCTTCGGTAGCTTGGAATCTCTGATACACATCGAAAAAATTTTCATCCACCCCAAAAACTATGCCATCAAACATACCCCCCAAAACATCACTAGTTAAATAGGTTATATGAGAAACTTTTTCTACCCCCTCTACTGACTTTACATATTCAACTGTCGAATAAGGCTGAGTGCCCATTATGTTATATTTTGGCATCACTAAAATCAGATCATCATCCATACCATCCATAGCCCCTGTAAAAAGAACCGACATAGAGTTCAATAAACCAAACAGTAAAAAAGCAATAGAAATAGAAGCTATAGTCAATACTGTACGAATCTTTTTCCTAAAAAGATTGGCTTTAATTAAGACCCAGTACATAAGCTAGTTGGATAGTTTTCCTTTATCTAAATGCAAAGTTCTCTTAGCTGAATCCGCAGCCATTGGATCGTGAGTAACCATTAAGATAGTTTTATCATGATCTTTGTTAAGAATCTGTAATAATTCTAGAATCTCTGTTGCTGTATCTCTATCCAAATCACCAGTAGGTTCATCACAAACCAGTATATCTGGATCCGATACAAGTGCTCTTGCTATAGCTACCCTCTGTTGTTGCCCTCCTGACAGTTCATTTGGTTTATGGCCTGCTCTGTCAGCTAAACCAACAATTTCTAAAACGGTATCCACGTGCGACTTCCGTTGTGAACCTGAAAGCTTAGTTAATAATAAGGGTAATTCGACATTTTTCTGTGCTGTTAATACAGGCAAAAGATTATAAAACTGAAAAATAAAACCTACATGGCTAGCTCTCCAGTTACTTAATTGTTTTGAATTCATTTTATCTAAATTCTCTCCGTCGACCTCTACACTTCCAGAGGTAGGTGTATCTAAACCGCCTATAAGATTAAGCAGAGTAGACTTACCTGAGCCTGAAGGACCCATTAAAGCTAAGAAATCACCCTTTGGTACTTCCAGATTTAAATTGTCTAAAACTACAAGTTTTTCTCCTCCTCTTTGATAGGTTTTATTAACGCTATCTACTTTTACTAAAGAATCTGACATATAAAATCCCCCTTAGTTTATAGTAACCTTTTGATTATTTTCTAAATCTTCATCGTAAGATGCAACTACTTGATCACCTGCTCTAATTCCCTTAATAACCCTTGAATAATTGGATGTCTCTTCTGCTACTTCAATTTCTTGAATCAATATCCTTCCGTTTTTTACTAGAAGCACAAAGCTTGAATTATCATCTTTATAAACCGCAGCGTTAGGAACAATTACCCCTTCTTTTTTTGGACCAGAAGTCTCGGCTATTTTTTGCAGAAAGGAAACCCTTACACCCATATCAGGAAGGACTCTCTCATCCTTCTCTATTAATCTTATTCTTACTCTAACAGTAGCTTTATTTTTGTCTGCTGTAGGAATTATAGCTATTACTTCTGCTGGTATATCCCATTTCGGATAGGCATTTAAGTTAGCAAGCACAGGTTGATTAGATTCCACTCTATTAATAAAAGCTTCGTTTACATCAACTTCTATTTCTAATGAATCCATGTCTACAATGGTACAAATTCCTGTGGCAGTGAAGCCTCCTCCAGCTGAAACGGGAGATATCATCTCTCCTGGTTGGGCGGCCTTAAAAACGACCACACCGCTAAAAGGAGCTAGTATTTGCATATCTTTCAGTCTCTGCCTGCTTAAATCTACTAAAGCTTGCGCACCTTCCATTTGAGCTTCGGCTGTTTTTAATTGATCTGGACTAGCAAAATTCCCTTCAATAAGAGCACTGGTACTTTTAAAAACTAATTTAGCTTGCTTCAACTGGGATTCTGAATACGCAAGATCAGCCTTTTGAGTGCTATCATCCAATTTAGCTAGCAACTGACCTTTGTTAACATACATTCCTTCTTCTATTAGTACTTCCAAAACCTTGCCAGTACTTTTCGACGAAACAGTGGCTTTTCTACGTGCAGTAACATACCCAGAAGCGTCTAAGATGCTACTTGCAGAGGATCCTGAGGCTTTAAGGGACTTAACTGTAAAGGTTGTAACTTTTTCAACTTCAGCTTCTGAGAAGAATAACCAACCTAAAATTCCAACTACAGCAATTGTTCCTATAAAAATTCCTATTTTCTTTATAGGTATAGGTTCATCATCAGATTTATCATCTGGGTTTATTTTTAAATTATTTAAAAGATCTTCCTTATCTGCCATCTTTTCTCATAGAGTTTATCCATTCTTCAATAAGAAGAACAGCTTCTTTGTGTACTAATGACCGTCCAGCTTCAGGCATCATAACCCCCGGATCAATTGAAAGCATTCTATATAACAAAATCGACTCTTCAGCATGTCCAGGAACGATGGAGTATTTTAGCCCTCCGCTGCCTCGGCCACTAGCTACCGGTTTTTTGAATATTCCAAGGCTTTTCTGTTTTGTTTCCATAAAATCTAGATAAAGTCCTGTTGAGTTGGCAGAACCAGAGGGCATATGGCAATGTCCACAATTTATGGCCAAGTAAGATCTAGCTCTTTCTTCCAAGGAAAATTGTTTGTCCTTCCAGTTAGCATTCGAAACAACATTGGTTGGTAATTCACTAATAATTCCACTTTCAAACCATTTAGCTAATTGATTTTGTTTTTTTTCACCATAGTTAAAATCCTTATTCAAATTTCGGGCTTTAGGCCCTATTGGAGAAATCTCATCACCAGTTTGATGGCATTCTTTACATTGATTAGTATTTGGGACTTTGTACCTAACGTGTCTCTTTACTCCCTCCTCATCTATCCAAGATGTTTTAATTGCTTTTCCAGCTATTTTAAGAAAAGCATCTGATTTATCTTGATTCCAAACATAAGAAGCAGCTACCCATTTATTTTCTTTCCTTAATAATAACCTTGTTTCAAGGAGATTTATTCCCTTTTGCAAATTGGTTTGATCATTTTGATAATAAAATGTTTTTATTAATGCTGAACCTACGGGAAAATCAAAAACCCAGTCCTTCTCCAGAGTTGCCTTCTTACCTTTTGGTACATAAATAAATCTTTTTTTAAAAGAATAATCGGAAAAGAGACTACTAATTAAATCGTAAGGTATTACACCTTCAGAGGGAGTTTGGGTTTTTAAATCTACGAAAAATTCGTATTCACTTAAACTATCAAGAAACTTATCCTCTAAAACCGCAGAATCGTTAACTGCCAATAATGAGTTAATACTTATTAATGCTGCTGTAATTAATGGATATCTAAATTGACTTCTCACTAAATATCTTCTTTTTTTATAACCACTTCTTTTAAAGGAACTATTTTTCCCTTAAAATTTTGATAGTTTCTATCGACTGGATCAGGTAAACCAATCATATAGTGAAGAGGTTTAATTGCCATAAAGCTAGCTTCTCCATTGTCGCCTAGCACTAGTCTTTCTTCTTCTGGTTGACCTAGAATCATTTGAGTTAAAGGCAAGATGCCATCCCAAAAGATATCAGGTATATCTCCCTTTGATAATTCAACTACAATAGCAGCAGCTTCTTTACTCATATCAGGAGCAAAACCTCCTGGTCCAAAGTGATTTCCGTGAACTTGTATAGATCGAGGGTGCGGGTAGTAGTTTTCATCTTCAGTTTCACCCCCAAAAGTTACTATAGAAAGGTTTACTGTTCCATTACCTGAAATTTCATTATTAAATATCTCTACATCTGAATTAGCCTGAATAATAATGCCTGTTCCTCTGGGTACTAGACCAACAATATTACCTTCTGGAGCAAAATTATCTGTATCATTGTTAATCGCTTTATTGTTAAAGACTCTAACATGATGACCGCCTTGTTTAGGCAAATCAGGAAGATCAAAAACTAAGATACCTCCTGTATTATGAGAAGCCTCATTTTCATAAACATCAGCAAAGTAAGAGTTTTCTATTTCTATTCCGGCTACGTTGTATTGAGCCACACTATTTCTAACTATTATGTTTTCTGATTGACCGACATAGATTCCTGCATCAGAAGCTCCAATAGCTATACATCCATCAATAAGGACATTTCTTGATTCTACTGGGTAGAGACCATAAGCTCCGTTTGTACTTTTTGGTCCTCCTGTCCACTCTGTTCGAAGATTAATCATATAAATGCCTTCAGCTCCAACTACTTTCAGTGCATCTCCTTTAGCATCTTCTATTGCAAAATCTTTAAGAGTAACCCCGCTGGATGTCACCAATAGACCTTGTGCTCCGCTGACTTGGTTCTTAAAACTTAAAACTGTTCTATCGTGGCCCTCTCCTAGAATGGATACTTTATCTACATCAAGAGATAATCCGTCTTCAAGTTCATAAACTCCTTCCCTTAAAAGTAATGTATCTCCGGGTTGCAATAATATTAAGGCTTCTTGAATTTCCTCTTGGCTATTCTGGCTTGGCTGAAGAGAAACCTCTTTTCCATAACAAAAAAAACTGAACAAAAGTAAAAAAGAAGTAAAATATTTTAAATAAAAATTATTCATTAGCTCTCCCCAAACTGATAAGGTATTATTTTTTCATATCTAACGTGTAACATAAATAAATATGTCTTTAGAAGAAATTATCTTAGTTCTCCAAACATTAGGGCCATTCACGGTTTTGGTAACAGTATATTTTCTGGTAACCGAGCTAAAAGAGCAAAATAAAGTAGCAAGAGCTAATGCTAGACAACATATTGCTGATAGTCACCAGAAGCTTGCTTTAGCTGGATTGAACCCTGATATAGTAAAAGTTAAAATTAAGCTTAAGAAAGATGAACCCTTAACTGACGAAGAAGAATCTATATACCTTACCCATTTTTCTGCAATAGTTAGGGCAAGACAGAATCAACATTATCAACACTCCATAGGTATGCTTGATGAAAATGAATGGAACGCCATGGTCTCTTCTTTTAAAACCTTGCTTAGTGATCCTAAGAATCTAGAAATATGGAGCTTTATATCTCCTACTTTCCCAAAAGATTTTGTAAATTTTGTAGATGAAAAGATAAAAGAAGGCCAAATTTATACTAAAAATTAAATTAATGGATAACCAGAAAGAACACCTTGATTACCTTTTTAGGTCTTTGCAGCATCATCCAAGTCCATACCTTATTTATGAGTTAGACGGGTCTCTTAAATGGTCTAATCTTGCAGCGAGATATATATTTAGAATGGATAATCTAAAAGATTTGAGCATAAAAAATATTGATCAAGAAAGTATAGCAAACGGTGTTAATAAAGATCCTATAGCTCAATCTTATGAAACGCCTATTGAAATTCAACTCAGAGACATAACTTTTTTTATCAGAACAAGGGTTCATTTAATTCCAATTGAAAAATCAGAAGGTTTTTTCTTGATAGAGATACTATGTCCTTCAAGAGAAGGTTTAGAAGCTTTAAAACAAACTATTTCCTGCATAGAGTTTGATAGAATTGATCTCGCTTATCAGAAGCAAGTTGACCTCAACACAGGTGAGATTACAGGTATTGAAGCCTTACTTAGAATGAGGGATGAAAAAGGAGAAGTAATCCCCAACGACCAACTGATTCCTCAAATTGAAGGGGAAAGTCTTTTCTCTCTGGTCGTCCTAGCTTCTTTAACAAAACTAAGTGAGTTTTTAGAAGCAAAGAATTCATTAGGATTAGAGAAAGCTACTATTTATTTAAATGTTTCTGCCCATACAGTAATGCATCCAGAATTCTGTAATGTCTTCTTAGACTATGTGGATAGAATGAACCTTAAACCTAATGAATTTGGTCTAGAGGTCACTGAAACAGCAGAATTGAGTAATACTGAGACTGCAGCTAAATCCTTAAAAACCCTTAAAGAAAAGGGTATAAAAATTGCTTTAGATGATTTTGGTGCTGGTTATTCTTCCCTTAGATATTTAAAAGACTTACCAGTAGACGTTGTTAAACTAGATAAGTTGTTCACTAGCGGAGTAGATGACCCTACTACAGGTAGATTGATTAGTTTTGTAATAGAAGTCTGTAAAGCATTAAATTTAGAAATGATAGGCGAAGGTATAGAGAATGAAGAACAAAAGAAAGCGATGATGGATATAGGGTGCAAGATAGGACAAGGTTTTTTAATGCATAAACCTGAATTTTTGGAAACATTTAAAACTAAAATCAATTCTGATGACTAAAACTGACAAATACTTTGGAAAAGCAACTTCAAAGGGTGCAGAAGAAATACTGCTAACACAGATTAAGCAAGAATTTACAACACCTGCTGATGCTATTTCAGATTACATAGAACTTATCGAAAAAAATATAAACGAATCTAATTTAAAAGCAGATGAAGAATTGGAACAGATCAAATCAGGATGCAAAAAATTAATAGACCAATATGAAGAAGCGTTTATTGAACATACGGGTCCAAAAGCTTCTACAGAAGATAAAACTCCTGAAGAGTATTCAGAACTAAGACATAATCTGAGAACTCCTTTAAACGCTATTATTGGTTATAGTGAGATATTAATTGAAGATTTAGAAGAAGACCTCTCTCAGCAATCAATCTCTGACCTAGAAGCAATTATTAATCTCTCTAGAGAAATTGAAAAAGCTATAGAAAAGTTTGTAGATTATATTAGGGGGGCCTTAATAGATAAAAGCGAAGGAGAAGTTAGTGACCAATTAGAGTCAGCTGAAGCCTTGTTTAAATCTCTTGGTAATATTGATTACACTTTTGAACTAAATGAACATGTACAAAATGCGGATGTGCTTATAGTCGATGACAACAAAACAAATTGTGAAGTACTTGAAAGAAGATTAAATGCTCAGGGGTTAAATTGTAGAACTGCCTATGATGGAGAGTCTGCAATAAGTGAAGTAAAAAAGAAAATTCCAGATCTAATTTTATTGGATGTTATCCTTCCTGATATTAATGGGTTAGAGTTGCTTAAGATTTTCAGAGAAGACCACCAAAGCGACTCTTTGCCTGTAATTATGGTTTCTGCATTTAATGATGTGGATAGTATAGCTAAATGCATCCAATTAGGGGCTCAAGACTACTTACCAAAGCCCTTAAATGGAACCATATTGTTAGCTAAAGTTGTTTCATGTCTTGAAAGGAAATTTTTTAGAGAAAGAGAGCAAGAATTAGTAAATGAACTTCATATCAGAGCAACCACAGATCAACTAACCGGAATTTATAATCGCAGAGTAGTTTTTGAAGCTCTAGAAAAATCATTTAAGGAAGTTCAAGCAGGAGAGAGAGAAAATTTTTCAGTGCTTATGCTTGATATAGATCACTTTAAAAAAGTTAATGATACTTATGGTCATGCAGGAGGAGACGAAGTACTTAAAATTATGGCAACAACTTTGAATGATTTAATAACTGAACCAAACATTTTAGGGAGGATAGGAGGAGAAGAATTTCTTGGAGTTATTTTAGATAAAGATATTAAAGATATGGCAGCTTTTTGTGATAAATTAAGAACAGCTATTAAAGATAATGTAGTGGACTTTGAAGGAAAAGCTATAAAAATTACTTCCAGTGGTGGTGTTGCTAATACTGAAGAATCAGAAAATGCTTCAGACCTCGTAAACAAAGCAGATGAAAGGTTATATGAAGCTAAGAAAAAGGGAAGAGATCAATTTATATTTTCCCAAGTTTTTTAACAAGGAGTGTAAATATGGCAAAAATTCTATACGTTGAAGATAATGAAATGAACCGAGATATGCTATCAAGAAGACTTCAAAGGAGAGAGCATGAGGTTCTCCTAGCAGTCGATGGTAAAGAAGGTTTAGAAAAAATTAAATCAGAAAGGCCTGACATAGTTCTCATGGATATGGGTCTTCCTGTTATGGATGGATGGGAGGCAACAACAAACGCAAAGAGTGATGATGAAATTAAATCTATACCCATTATAGCTCTTACAGCCCATGCCTTAGAATCTGATAGACAAAAAGCGCTTGATTGTGGAGCAGACGATTTCGATACTAAACCTATTGATTTCAAAAGACTATTACAGAAAATTGAGGATCTGCTTTAGCTTATAAGGTCTTAAGAAGTTTGTGATTCAGAATATATATTCTTTACGATTACTGATAATTCTTCCATAGAAACTTCATCCTTTCTAACCATTCCTGCAACGTTCTCCTTTAAAAGGTTCTCCTGGACTTCAGTCAAATCCTTTCCAGAATAAACTAGAATCGGGATTCTTTCTTTTTTATCTACTTCTCGAATATAATTTTCTAGAAACTCAAAACCATCCATTCGTGGCATTTCTAAATCCAATACAATAAGAACAGGTTTATCTTCAATCCTTCCTAAACCGTCTTTACCATCCCGAGCCGTTATAGGAAACCAACCTGCTTCTTTTAACATTCTAGATAAAAGATCTCTGGTATTCTGATCATCATCTATAACAAGGATCTTTTCACTATTAGGTTTTTTTCCTACTATTCTTTTAACAGTATTAATGAAGTGCTCTCTGTCGATAGGTTTTGTTAAAAAGTCATCTGCTCCAAGTGAACTAGCTAGAGTATCTTGTGATAACTGACTGACCATTACTACTGGCATATCTTTCAACTCAGGATCAGATTTACATTCTCTTAAGATAGACCAGCCGTCTCTTCCTGGCATAAGTACATCCAATAAAAGTAATTTCGGTTTTGTTTCCCTAACTATTTGCATACCTTTTTCACCATCTGTTGCACCAACTAGAGTTAACCCCGCCTTTGTTAGCGTTCTTCTTATCAGGTCATGCATTGCTACATCATCATCTATCAGAACAACTATTTTCTCCTTGTCTGCTATATCCTCTAAGCTTATATCTGATTCTAGATCTTCTTGTTGGGGGCAATTTCTTGGGACAAATAGAGTGAAAACAGAACCCACTCCCTTCTCACTTTCAACAGTAACATCTCCTCCCATCATTTCAGCAAATTTCTTGGTTATAGGAAGTCCTAAACCTGTTCCTCCGTGTGTAGCTGAAGTAGACCTTTCTGCTTGTTCATATTCTTCAAATACTTTACTAACACCTTCAGGAGACATTCCTTCTCCAGTATCAGAGACAGCAAACTTTATCATCTCAACCTCACTATCTACATATGATTCAACAGCCAAAGTTACTGTTCCGTTTACTGTAAATTTCCCAGCATTACTCAAATAATTAGTTAAGCATTGTCTTAACTTTGTTTCATCTTGATTCATGGAACCCAAAGCCCCTTCAAGTTTTATATCAAATCCATTATCATTCTTAGCTATTATGGGATTTGCAACATCCCTTATAGTGTCAATCATGCTCTCTATTTCAAAACTAGTTACAAACAATTCCATTTTCCCAGCTTCTATTTTTGATATATCAAGAATATTATTTATGAGGGAAAGTAAATGGGTACCAGCAGAAGTAATTTTTTTTAAATCTGGAAGAAGATCATCATATCCTAGGTCTTCACAATCTTCTTCTAGCATTTCTCCATAACCTAAAATTGCATTTAAAGGCGTTCTAAGCTCATGGCTCATATTCGCAAAAAATCTGGTTTTCTGAGCATTAGCATCTCTAGCTTCATCTCGAGCTGTTTCCATCTCACTTGTTCTTGCTTCTATCAAAGCATTCACTTCATCCGACATTCTTGAAAATGCTAATTGCATAAGTTCTACTGAAGCCTCTTCTCCATCTTTTTCTGTCCCTTCCTTAGCTAATTTCCTCATCTTAGATATATCATCTAGAATCAATGTCTTAGCTTCTCCTTCAAGTTGATCAGCTAAGTGAGTCATCTTCTCTATAATTACACTGTCTCTTTCTTTTCTTCTTTTGGCTTGTTCAGATCTTATTTCTTCCATTTCTAAAATATGTCCCCTATAACTTTGTAAAGCTATGGAGAGATGTCCCACTTCATCGTTATCTGAAGCTAACAGACCTGTTCTTTTAGGCATTTGTTGGGTGTGATCTCCTTTAGTTAAACCCTCTAGAACTTCAATTGCTCTTGTAATCCCCCCGAAAGTCTTTGCTGTGACATATGCAGTAATTGAAATAATGAGAACAAAAAGGATTCCTGCAATGATAAAGCTATAATTTACAATCTGTGTAGATGTGTTAATGCTTTCCTTTTCATCCTTAAAAATGAACAATTGAGCTTCATCAGAAGAAAGGTAAGCACTTAAGGGAATTAAAGTAACTGAGTTTCCTAATTCAGCAACTTTAGCACTATATCTACTTCCTTCTGTGTTGGCATATTCATTAGCTTTTATAACCGATTCTTTATAGTTAGTTATTCCATATCTTTCATTCTCACTTGAAATATTGTCTGCAGAATAATCATCATCCAAAGAAATCATTCCTAATGGGGTCTGTACTCCAGTTCTTACTTCGAACTCGTCCTCGAAAACCTCCAAGGCCTTTCTAATATCAGAACCCAAAATAACAACTGCAATGGTCTGATCTTCTATTTTTACTGGAAAAGAAAGAGATTGATTTAGTGTTGAGGTCTGTTTTTTTTCAACATCCACAATTCTTAAAGTTGATTGCCTTGGTCTCTCAGATGCTTCTTTTATATACGAGTCTATGAAAGAGAAAAATTCTGGTCTAGCTTTAGGACTACAAGCATCGATTCCAAATAAATCTAGTGCACTACCACAATATATTCTTTCTCCGGAAGGAAAATAAGCCATTACAAAGCTTAAGTTTCCTTCATCTAAGTCATCTTCGAATAATAATTCTATAAGATATTGCGCATTTCCAAGACTCTTGCTGTTTATTGAATCTAAAATAGGATTTATTACTTCTCCTTCTGTTTCAACTTCATCTGGAAATACTTCTGAATCTGGATCCCAGAACTCCCCGCTCTCACCGATGTTAGGCAACCACCTACTCATACGCTCAAAAGTCGTGTTATAAGTTTGGAACCAAGCTGATTCATATAAGTCAACGAGTGAATCACCTGCAGAAGTTTCTTGGATATCTTCTCTGTAGATTGAAGAGAAGAGAAAAACTGAAGCTATAAGAATATTACCTAATATTCCAAATAGTAAGAGTTGAATTCTTATAGGCATAAGAAAATTACAACATTAAAAAACAAGATGTAGAGAGTTAATTTAATCGGCTAGAATAAATGATACCTTTACTTGAACATTATTGACCTTTACAGATACACCATTGTAAGACGGTGTATCATAAAGCCATTTTCTAACAGCTTTTATAGCAGCTCTATCAAAGATTCCAGCAGGCTCACTTTCAATGACATAAGGATCTAGTACTGCTCCATCAGTATCTATGTCAAATTGTATAACTACATACCCCTCAATACCCTTTCTTAAAGCTTTTCTGGGATAGTTAGCTGCCTGATTAAATATTCTTTCAACCGATATCTCAATTTCGTCTTCTCCTACATAACCTTTATCAGATACTGCCAAGGCGGACATAGAGAGGAAAATACTAGAAAAACATATTACAAAGAGCTTTAAACCTATTGATTTATTGCTTTTCTTAATTAACATAACCATTTCTCCTTAAATAAAAAGTTATTATACACTCCTAATAAACTAGAGAAAAAAACTAGTGAACAGCGCTAAAACAATAAAAGACTTCTTGGCTAACCAAAGGTACTGGGATGTTTTTGTAATAGATGAACTAGAAACTGTAGTCCATGCATGTGAATTGATGGAAAAAAATCGTGTTGGATCTTTAATTGTTGTAGATAGTAAGAAGAGTCAAGAAGATAGTCATGTAGTAGGAATAATTACTGAAAGAGATGTTGTTAAAGCAATTTCTCATCATCAAGATGACCTAGAGGCTTGCACTGTCAACAAGATAATGTCCAAAAAATTAATTCACATTTCTTCTGATACTTTACCAAAAGAAGCTGCTGATCTTATGCTAGAAAACCAGATTAGACACCTTGCGGTTATGGATGATGAAAAGCTAGTAGGAGTTGTATCAATGAGAGATATATTCCAGAGTCTAAATCTCAATAAATAAGTTAAATTTTTCTTAAGTGGTCTATCGTAACTTCTTCAAGGTTTCTAGTACCTAAAAGAATCATATTATTTCGTACTTCTTCTTTTAAGAGATTGAGAGACCTATATGCCCCCTCTTCTCCACCTGCTGCCAGACCATAAAGATAGGCTCTTCCTCCCATACAAGCTTTGGCTCCCATAGCCATTGCTTTAAGAATATGTATACCGCGTCTAATTCCTCCATCTAATATTACCTCCACCTTATCTCCAACTGCATTAACAATATCTCCAAGAACTTCAATCGGTGCAGGACATCCATCCATTTGTCTTCCACCATGATTTGAAACCATAACCGCTGATGCTCCTACATCAACAGCTTTCTTGGCGTCTTCTACAGACAATATTCCCTTTATTGCAAAAGGCTTGTCCCACTTTTTTATCATCCAGGCCGCATCTTTCCAAGTAACGGATCTGTCAAATTGACTATTCATAAAATCCATTACTGAGATATCAGAAGTTCCTTTAGGTACTTTGTGTTCTATATTTACCATAGAAGGAGTTTTATGTAATAGGTAGTTAACAGACCAATCTAAATGAGTCGCTATGTCTAAATAAGATCGAATAGTTAATCTCGGTGGAACGGTCATGCCTGTCCGTAGATCCCGTTCTCTCCTCCCATTACTTGGGACGTCCACAGTTAAGCATAAGGCATCATAATTAGCTTCTTTACACCTTTCTATATATTCTTCTGATAGCCCTCTATCGCGTAAAACGTAAATTTGAAAAACTTTTGGTCCTTCACTCGATTGTGCCACTTCTTCTATGGTAGTGGTAGAGATAGTTGAAAGACAAAAAATAGTGCCTGTTCTTGAAGCGGCCCTTGCAGCCCCTGCCTCTCCATCATGATGAAAGAGTCTATGAAATCCAGTTGGAGAACATAAAAAAGGCCAACTTATTTTTTGACCTAAAACCTCTACAGAGGTATCTATATTTTCAACATCTATTAGAAAGCGAGGTACTAGCTCGTGTTCATTAAAAGCAAGTGTATTTCTTCTATAAGTCCATTCATCTTCTGCAGCTCCATCAATATAATGAAACATTGGAGACGGAAGACGTTTTCGTGCTAATTCCCTAAAATCTTCTACGTTATAACAATATGCAATTTTTCTTTTGGTCACTTAGTCTTTTGGATAAGTTCAAGCATTTTTGCCATTTGTTCACCACCTTGAAAAAGAGGTCTAGCATCTTTCATATCAGATATGTTTTCCCAACTAGCAGCTACATTCTCAGCAGTCATATTATCTCCAGTTCCTAAGTTAACTCCCATAGTTTCATGGATATAAACTCTAGCAAAAACTCCTGCCCCAGCACTCATAATAACTCCATTCGGTGCATCTTCGCTTACCATATAGATAACCGCTGGGGTTACTTGCTCTGGTTTAACCTGTTCCATTGCTTCTTCGGGAAAAAGATCCATGGTCATCCTGGTAGCTGCTACTGGCGCTAAAGCGTTACATCTTATGTCATATTTACTTCCCTCAAGTTTTAAAGTATTCATCAACCCTACCAAACCCATCTTTGCTGCACCGTAGTTGGTTTGTCCAAAATTACCAAAGAGTCCGCTAGAAGAGGAAGTTACCACTATTCTTCCATAATTTTGTTCTTTCATAATTTCCCATACTGCTTGCGTACATATAGTTCCGCCCAAAAGATGAACTTCTAAAACAGCTCTAAAATCTTCCATGGAAACTTTGGTAAAGCTTTTATCTCTTAAGATTCCAGCATTATTTACTAAGATGTCTATCCTCCCCCACTTGTCCATAGTAGCCTTTACCATCTCTTCAACAGCTTTTGGATCTGTTACGCTTGCACCACTAGAAATAGCTTCGCCTCCTGCTGCTTTTATTTCTTCAACCACAGTTTCAGCTGCAGTTCCTGATCCTGTACCATCTACATTTCCTCCTAGATCATTTACTACAACTTTTGCTCCTCTGCTAGCTAATTCCAAAGCATGGCATTTACCAATGCCTCCCCCTGCTCCAGTTACTATTGCCACTCTATCTTCAAAAGTAATAGCCATATTTTTCTCCTTGTTTCTTTTTTACGGTCGCTAATACTACAGGAACCTAGTTTCTTTGTGAAAAAGCTTTTTTTATTCTAGATACAGCTTCTTCTAAAATAGAACGAGGACAACCAAAGTTCAACCTGACAAAGTCTTTATTTCCAAACCATTTTCCATCATGAACGCCTACTCCTGCATTGATAAAAAAATCAGCAGGATTATCTAATCCAGATGAACTACAATCAATCCAAGCAAGGTAAGTGGCTTCTGGTCCATAAAGCGATATGCCCTCTATATCGTTAATTTCATTAGCCAGATATTCTTTATTACCCCTTAAATATTCAATTAAAGCTTTATGCCAAGGTTCTCCATACTTATAAGCAGCTTCAGCTCCAATATAAGAGAAAATACTAATATGAGCAGAAATACCTCTCATATTCCTTCTAAACTCTTTCCTTATCTCATCATTAGGAATAATAGCAGCTCCACATGGAAGTCCCTGCATATTGAAGGTTTTGGTAGGGGAAACTAATGTAATTGAATTATTGGCAGCAGATTTACTTGTTTGTGCTAAATGGATATGTTTTCTTTCGACATCAAGAACAAGATCCGAATGTATTTCATCAGCACAAATAATAATTTCTTTCTCAACACAAATATCTACTAATTTCTTTATTTCAGATTCTTCAAATAATGTGCCACCTGGATTGTGGGGGTTGCAGAAAAAAAACATCTTAGTGTCTTTGTTTATAAGACTTTCAATAGATGCATAATCAAGCTCTAATCGTCCTTTATTATTAAGTAAGCTTGTCCTCAGTATTCCTCTATTCATGTTATCTGGTGCATATACGAAAGGAGCATAAATAGGCGAAGGTGTAACAACCATGTCCCCAAGAGATAGAATAGTTCTGCAGGCTACATTTAATCCAACAACAACCCCTGGCATCCAAGTAACCCACTCAGGATCAATTTCCCAACCTGAATGTTTTAATATTCTATCTTGAAGTAGAGGAGTTAGATCAGGAGGTAGTTCTGTGTAGCCAAAGATACCTAGGTCTGCTCTCTTCTTTATAGCTTGAATAACTTCTGGAGGTGAGGCGAAATCCATATCAGCTATCCACATCGGAAGAATCTCTGGATTATCAAACTTAAGCCATTTAGTGCTGTGAGTAGATATCCTGTCTATATTCTTATCAAAGTTATAATCCTTCATGCACTAATGTTACTCGAAAAATTTCTTTAAGGCTCTAGTATTGATACAAAACATTTGAGTAGTTAGACTGCTGCCGCAGAACTAAGAAAGCTTATTATGAAATCTACTTCAGCAGACATTAACGACAACACTCCTGTCCTAGTGGGGTGCGCCCAGTATCTCGATAATAAAGGTATCCACGGATTAAACTATTTAGATATTCTCAGTACTGTTTCTAAGTCAGCTATAGAAGACTGTGAGTCAAAAATACCTTTATATAAACATCTAGATACAGTTTCAGTAATACGTTTTGTAGCTGACACTCCAAATAGAGATTCAGCTACCACTAACCTTTGGGGTTACTCTAATATGCCAAGAAGTCTAGCTAATTCACTTAATATCACAGCTTCAAGCGAAATTTATACAACTACAGGAGGAAATTCTCCCCAACTACTTTTAAACGAATTGAGTAATCGAATAAGAGACAAACAAATAGAATGTGCTCTTCTAGCGGGTGGAGAATCCTTAGATACCTTTGTTTCCAAATTAAAAGCGGGAGAAACTGTAGATTGGGGAGATGATCCAGGAGGAGAACCTGAATCTATAGGGAGTACCAGAGATGGAGCAACTGAATTTGAACAGAAACACGGGATATTTGACCCCCCTTCTGTATACCCTCTTTTTGCAAATGGTATAAGGAGAAATGAGAATAAAAAACTTGAAGAACACTTAGATGATGTTAGTTCTCTGTTCAGTAAATTCTCTAAAGTTGCTTCTTTAAACAAATATGCTTGGTTCAAAGTTTTTAGAACTCCAGAAGAAATAAAAGAGGTCAAACCAGAAAATAGAATGGTTGGGTTTCCCTATACCAAATACATGAACTCAATGATAAGAGTTAATCAATCTGCAGCAATAATTGTTACTTCAGTAAAAAAAGCTAAAGAACTAGGAATACCAGAAAATAAATGGATTTATATGCATGCAGGAGCATGCCTTAATGATATTTGGAATGTGACTGAGAGAGTTGATTATCATTCATCTCCAGCGATAAAAGAATGTACTAGTGCCATTCTGGAAAAAGCTAATTGCTCCACTAAAGATATTGAATATTTTGATATTTATTCTTGCTTCCCTAGTGCAGTGCAAATTGCTATGAAAGAAATTGGTATTAATCCTAAAGATAAAAGAGACTTAACTGTTACAGGAGGATTACCTTATTTTGGAGGACCTGGAAATGCTTATGTATTAAACTCCATGGCCTCTATGATAAAAAAACTTAGACAGAACAAAGGTAAGTTCGGGATGGTTACTGCAAATGGGTGGTACCTAACAAAACATGGAGCAGGAATTTTTTCTTCAACCCCTTGTCTAGGGGAATGGAACCAGGTAGTTGATAGCTCCAATTTACAAAAGAAAATAAATGAAATATCTCATCCAGAATTTATTGAAAGAGCAGATGGAAAAGCTAGTATTGAGACTTATACGATAGTAAATTCAAGAGAAGGACCAAAAAGAGGTATTATCATAGGTCGTCTTGATAATGGAAAAAGATTCTTAGCTAACACAAACAAAGACAAGAAGCTTCTAACTAAGATGATGGAGAAAGAAATGTTAGACACAAAGGGTAAGGTTAAATTTGAAAATGGGAAAAATATTTTTGAACCAGTCTAAAGGAAGAAATTTATGAAAGAAATTAATGTAACTGTAACGGGCGCAGCAGGCCAGATAGCATATTCTTTATTACCCAGACTGATTAGTGGAGAAACTTATGGTGAAAATACAAAAGTAAACCTTAAGATGGTTGAAATCCCTCAAGTTGTAGAAAGACTAGAAGGAACCATCATGGAACTAATTGATTGTGGGTTCGAACAAACAGGATCTTTGTCTTCCACTGATGATATTAATGAAGGGGTAAAAGATGCTGATTGGGTTCTCTTGGTAGGCAGTATACCCAGAGGTATAGTTGTTGATGGCAAGAAAATAGAAGAAAGAAGTGATTTATTAAGAATAAACGGAGGAATTTTTACTGGACAAGGAAAAGCTGTTGGTGAGTACGCTAAAGAAAATGCAAAAATCCTAGTAGTAGGTAACCCAGCGAATACAAATGCCTTGATAGGAAAAACTAAATCAAATAACCCGAACCAAGAGTGGTTTGCTATGACAGCTTTAGACGCAAATAGAGCAAAAGCACAGCTAGCTAAAAGAGCTAAATGCGATATATCTTCTGTAAGCAACATGACGATCTGGGGTAATCACAGTCCTACCATGTATCCTGATCCTTTTAATGCAAAAATTAATGGAGTTTCTGCTGTCGAAGTTATTAATGATAAGAATTGGATAGAAAATGAGTATCTTCCCTTGGTTCAGCAAAGAGGGAAAGCAGTTATTGATGCAAGAGGAGCCTCTTCAGCTGCTTCTGCTGCTAATGCAGTTATTGATACAGTAAAAGCAGTAGATAATGTGACCAGACCAGATGACTGGTTTAGTGCAGCTATAGCAAGTGATGGAAGTTACGATGTACCTGAAGGCCTTATTTTTGGATATCCTCTTAAGTCTAATGGCCAAGGTAAAATAGAAATAGTCCAAAATATAGAACTGAATGATTTTGCTAAATCTAAGATAAAAATTACAATCGAAGAGTTGTTATCAGAAAAAGCAGCTGTAGAAGATTTGCTGACCTAATCTTTACCTTTAGGCTTGAGTTGAGGAAACAAAAGAACATCTCTTATAGAGCTTGCTCCAGTAAAAAGCATAACTATTCTGTCAATCCCAACCCCCACTCCGGCACAAGGAGGAAGACCATATTCTAAAGATTCAACATAATCTTCATCATACTCCATAGCCTCTTCATCACCCGACGACTTCTGCTGTGCTTGTTGTTTAAACCTTTCGGATTGTTCCACTGGATCGTTTAATTCTGAAAAACCATTAGCTATCTCTCTTCCACCAATAAAAAGTTCAAATCTCTCAACATAATCGGGGTTATGGTCTTGATTTCTGGAAAGAGGAGAGACATCTTTAGGATAATCTACAATAAAAGTGGGTTTTTCTAATTTATCTTCTACTCCTTTTTCAAAAATCTCTAACTGAAGTTTACCTAACGAAAGCTTGTTAATTTCTTTTACTTTTAATGTTTTAGCTAGTTTTTCAAGTTCTTTCCTATTTTTTAACTTTTCTTTTTCTACTTCCATGTATTTAACTATTGAGTCTAAAAGAGATATCTCATCAAAAGGTTTACTCAAGTCTATATTTTTACCATTAGATCCTATCCTGGTATTTCCCAAGACCCTTTTAGATAGCTTCTTAAGAAGGCTTTTCATAAAATTCATTTGGTCTTTGTAGTCAGCATAAGCTGTGTAGAATTCGAGCATTGTGAATTCAGGGTTGTGTTTAGTTGAAAGACCTTCGTTTCTAAAATTTCTATTTATTTCAAAAACTTTTTCTACACCTCCCACAACCAAACGTTTAAGATAAAGCTCAGGAGCAATTCTGAGATATAGATCCATATCCAGCGCATTATGATGAGTAATAAAAGGTTTGGCTGCAGCTCCCCCTGGAATAGGGTGCATCATAGGCGTTTCGACTTCTAAATACCCTTCTTCTAGAAAGATATTTCTTATCTCACTAATGATCTTACTTCTTGTCTTGAACAGTTCAAGACTCTCCTCGTTGGTTAGAAGATCTAAATATCTTTTTCTATAACGCTGTTCTGTATCAACTAATCCAGCATGTTTTTCTGGCAAAGGGCGAAGCGACTTAGTAAGAAGATTAATGTTAATCGCTTCCACAGTTAACTCATTAGTTTTAGTTTTAAATAATTTACCTTTTATACCGACAATGTCTCCGAGATCCCATTTCTTAAATTCCTTATAAGCATCTTTCCCAATATTATCTGATTTAATATAGGCCTGTATCTTTCCTTCACCATCTTGTAGGGTAATAAAACTCGCTTTACCCATTATTCTTTGGAGCATAATCCTACCTGCAATAGAAACTGTTACATTCTTTTTAGTTAATGATTCGGGTTTTAAAGAATCAAAAGAAGCATGAAGTTCATGAGATAAAGAATCCCTTCTGTAGTTATTAGGGAATGCAATTCCTTTTGATTTAAGTTCTTCTAACTTAGCTCTTCTTAAAGCTAATAGTTCATTTTGAGATTTTTCTTCTGACATTAAACGTTACTTTAACTAAATATTGGCTTTTAGGCTTGCCTCAATAAAACTATCCAGGTCCCCATCTAGGACTGCATTACAATTTGAGGTCTCATAACCTGTTCTTAAGTCCTTTATTCTAGCTGAATCTAATACATAAGACCTTATCTGACTTCCCCAACCTATGTCAGCCTTGGAATCTTCTAAGGATTGTCTTTCCTCATCTAATTTTTGCGTTTCTATTTCATACAACTTTGCTCTTAGTTGCTGCATTGCCTTATCTCTATTCTTATGTTGAGATCTTTGAGACTGGCATTGAACCACTACCCCTGAAGGCTCATGAGTGATCCTTATAGCTGAATCAGTTTTATTTACATGCTGGCCTCCAGCTCCACTTGCCCTGTAAGTATCTATTCGGAGATCAGAGGGATTGATATCAATCTCGATAGTTTCATCTATCTCTGGAGAAACAAAAACTGCTGCAAAAGAAGTGTGTCTTCTGCTGCCTGAGTCAAAAGGAGATTTTCTTACCAACCTATGAACTCCTGTTTCTGTCCTGAGCCATCCGTAGGCATAATCTCCTTCAAATCTTATAGCAGAACTTTTAATACCCGCCACTTCTCCTGGAGAAACTTCAATCAATTCTGTTTTGAAACCTTTTGACTCGCCCCATTTTAGGTACATCCTCATAATCATCTCTGCCCAGTCCTGGGCTTCAGTTCCTCCAGAACCAGACTGTATATCTAGAAAAGCATTATTAGGATCCATGGGGTGAGAAAACATTCTTTGAAACTCCATTAAACTTAATTGCTTAGAATTAGTTTTAATTTCCTCGAAAATAGCATTGATTGAATCTTGGTCATCCTCCTCTACAGAAATTTGAAATAACTCTGATACATCTTGAATAGATTTTTCTAATTCTGTGAACAAAGAAACCTCCCTTTCTAGATGAACTTTTTCTTTGTTTAATTTTTGTGCACTTTTAGGATCTTGCCAAATCTTGGGGTCATTTAAATCTGTTATTAAACTCTCCAATCGAGTTTTCTTTTTTTCAAAGTCAAAGAAACCCCCTGAGCTCTTTAATTTTCTTAGCTTGATCCTTGAGTTCCTCGCTTAATGAAGTTACTTCAATCATCTTTATCCTACATTCGAAAGAATATACTCTCTCACTTTATCTATTTTATCTGGAAGTACTACAAAGTCCTCATCTAAATCTTCAATAGCAGAAAGTTGGTTAGGTTTATTAATTGCTTCTTTGGAGAGGACTTTTTTAATTACATCAACAAACTTAGCTGGATGAGCTGTTGCCATAGTCACTATATGTTCTTCTGAGCGGCCTAAATCTCTTGCTGCCTTTACTCCAGTTGCAGTGTGAGGATCTAAAACATAATCATGGTCAATATAAGTTTGATTAATTTCATCTAAAATCTCTTGATCTGAAGTGGTAGAGCTTTCAAAAAAATCCTTTACTGTTTTCCATGATTCTTCAGGGATAGAGATTTCTTTATCAGGAAATTGGGATATTGATTCTAGGAGCTTTTTAGAATCATTATTAAGTAGGTTGTAAAGAAGTCTCTCAAAATTACTAGCTACGGAAATATCCATACTAGGAGCTATGGTTGGGGTGACTTCCCCTTTTTGATAAATATTAGTTGAAAAAAGTTTATGTAATACCTCATTGGTATTCGTTGCAACTAATATTTTTTTTATAGGTAACCCCATTTCTTTTGCAAGCCATCCAGCATAAGAATGTCCAAAATTCCCAGAAGGGACAGAGAATACAATTTCATTTACTTGGTCTTGAAGTTTTAAATAAGTCCAAAAATAATATACTGACTGGGTCATGCATCTTGCCCAATTAATTGAATTGGCAGCTATAAATTTGCTTGAATTAGATAAAATATCTGAATCTAAGAAAAGCTCTTTTACCATTGCCTGACATCCATCAAAATCAGTTTCTACAGCCAAGGCATGGACATTATTTGATTGTGAGGTAGTCATTTGTTTTCTTTGTATGTCTGTTACTCTTTTGTGAGGGTAAAGGATAAAAATATCTATACCTTGTTGCCTAGAAAAAGCAGAAATAGCTGCAGAGCCAGTGTCTCCAGAAGTTGCCCCTAAAACTGCTACCTTTCTCTCATCTCTATGCACGAAATAACCCAAAAGACCCCCAAGAAGTTGCATAGCTATATCCTTAAAAGCTAAAGTGGGTCCGTGAAAAAGTTCTAGTATCCATCTCCTTTCTTCAAGTTCTATTAAGTTAACCACTTCTTGGTCTTCAAAGACTTGGTAGGAATTTGAAATAATAGTTTTAAATTCTTGTTTACTTAATTCATCTTTAACGAATTCATATAAAATTTCTGCAGTAAGTTCATGATAGCTGAGAGAACTAAAACTCTTAATTTCTTCTAAATTGAAAGTCTTTAAGTCGTGAGGCATGTAAAGGCCTCCATCAGGTGCTAAACCGCCCAATAAGACTTCACTAAAGGGTTTGATCAAAGAAGAATCTCTAGTGCTCCTATATTTCATTATTCTTTATTTGAATGAATTCTAAAATTCTTTATTCCTGGTATTACTTCTGGAAAATTTTCTAACTCTTCTTTTAGATTGTCACTAGCAGATTGTGAAATCTCACCTGAAACTATAACTATTGGTATAGATTCAAGATCTTCTTTTGATTTAGCTTCATGTTGAATCAAGGCTTCGATACTTATTTTTTTATCAGCAAATACTGAAGATATCTTAGCGATAACTCCGGTCTCATCTTTAACTTGGAGTCTGAAATACCTAGAAACTGTGTCTGGGTCTGATACTTCTAATTTATTATCAGAATTAGGATTAATATCTAAATCCCATCCTCCCTTGGCAATATCTACTAAATCAGCAATAACAGCAGAGGCTGTAGGTTCAGGACCTGCCCCAGGACCATAATAAACTGTAGATCCAACAGATTCTGAATAAATCTCTAGAGCATTCATTTCTTTTCCTACTTGTGAAAGCAGAGTCTTATTGTTTACTAAAGTAGGAAAGGCATTAATAGAAACTAGAGAATTATTAAGCTTCCCGTGAGCTATATGCTTTATAGAATATCCTAATTCCTTAGCATATTTGATATCTTCTAATTCAATATCTTCTATTCCTTCAAAGTTAACAAAAGAGAAATCAAAAGGTACATGGAAAGCTAATGCAGCTAGAATAATTGCCTTTTGAGCAGCATCTGTGCCGTTTATGTCTAGACTGGGGTCAGACTCAGCAAGCCCTAACTCTTGTGCTTTTTTGAGAGCAGTGTTGAAAGAGCTTTTATTAGATTCCATTTCTGTCAATATATAGTTACTAGTTCCATTCAGAATACCAGCAAACCACTTAACCTTATTAGCTACTAAACCTTCCCTTAAAGCCTTAATAACTGGTGTTCCCCCTGCAACTGAAGCTTCAAAACCTATTTCCACTTTGTTTTCCTTAGCTAAAGAAAACAGCTCGTTTCCATGAGTAGCTAAGAGAGCTTTGTTTGCTGTTACAACATGTTTACCTTCTTTAATTGCTTCAGTAACTAGCTCATAGGCGAAGTCAGTTCCTCCTATTACCTCTACTAAAACATCTACTTCCCTGTTTCTTGCTACATCTAATAAATCTTTGGTTACATTTATTCCTTCAAAAGGAACTGCAGATTTACCCTTCCTAGCTCCTACTTGTATCAATTCAAAACGAACTCCTCCCTGAAGTTCAAGTAAAGATGATGAAGAAATAAGGTTTTTTAATACAACACCTCCTACATTTCCAACTCCGCAAAGACCAACTCTCAAAGATTTCATTTTTTTAACCAATTACGTGGATTTTTTTTCTAGAGGCAATAAATCTTTTTATATTTCTAACAGCTTGCTTAATTCTATGTTCATTTTCTATTAAAGAAAACCTTACAAAGCCTTCTCCATATTCTCCAAATCCTACTCCTGGAGAAACTGCAACCTTTGCATTAACTAGCATCTCTTTACTGAACTCCAAGGATCCTAATTTTATTAAAGAGTCTGGTATCTTTGCCCAAACAAACATTGTTGCTTTAGGTTTTTCTACTGACCATCCAGCATTATTTAAGCCTCTTACAAGTGCATTTCTTCTAGATTCGTAAATGTTTTTTATGTTATTTACAGATTCATCACCTTCATCAAGAGCTTTTATTGCAGCTACTTGAATTGGTGTAAATAACCCATAGTCAAAATAAGACTTTATTCTAGCTAAAGCAGCTAAAAGATGTCTATTTCCACAACAAAACCCAACTCTCCAACCGGGCATGTTATAACTTTTTGATAAAGAGAAAAATTCTACAGCAACCTCTTTTGCTCCTTCTACTTGAAGAATTGAGGGAGCCTTGTACCCATCAAAACAGATGTCAGCGTATGCCAAGTCTTGTATGACCCAAATTTTATGTTCTCTAGCAATCTCGACAATTTTTTCAAAGAACCTTATTTCTACTGATTGAGTAGTAGGGTTACTAGGAAAATTTAAAACAAGCATTTTGGGTTTAGGAAAAGAATTCTTGATTGCATTTTCTAATTCAGAAAAAAAGTCTATATCTTTTCCTATAGGAACATGACGAATGTCTGCACCAGCAATCACAAAACCGAAAGGATGTATAGGATAAGAAGGATTGGGCACCAATACAACATCGCCACTATCTAAAGTTGCTAGTGCTAAATGTCCTAGACCTTCCTTAGAGCCCATAGTTACAACGGCTTCTGTTTCAGGATCTAATTCAACTGAAAATTTTCTTTTATACCAATCACAAATTGACTTCCTAAGTCTAGGAATCCCTTTTGATTGTGAATACCTATGAGTTGAAGGGTTTAAAACTGACTCCCTGAGCTTTTTGACTATCTCTTTTGGAGTGGACTGGTCAGGATTTCCCATTCCAAAATCTATAATGTCTTCACCTTCCCTTCTGGCTTTTAATTTAAGACTCTGTATCTCGTCAAAAACATAAGGGGGTAGTTTATTAACTCTATTAAATTCTTTATCCATTAAATTATCTTGTCTATATTTCAAGTTGTTTAATTAATTCTTTTGGGGGGAGGTAACCCGGTATGATTCTGCCTTCTTCTGTAATAATAGAAGGAGTCCCTGCAACTCCTAGGCTATTCCCTAACATGAAATGTTTGCTAACAGGGTTTTCTGCACAAATATTCTGAGGTATTTCGTTGCCAAGTTTTAAGTCTGTAATAGCCTGGTTAGGATCTTTTGAACACCAGGCAGAGGTTATTTTTTCATATGATCTAGAGCTTAAGCCCTCCCTAGGAAAAGCTAAATAATTTATTTTGATTCCTAAGTCCGTATATTGTTTTATCTGTCTATGAAATTGCCTGCAATATCCACAATCTACATCAGTAAAAACATAAACAGAATGTTTTACTATTTCTGGTTTAAAAGTTATAAATTCCTGAGGATCAATTTTAGATAATACATTTTTTCTTTGAAACCTCTTTCGAGCATCAGATCTATTTATCAATCCTTCAGAAGAAATCTCATATATATCTCCAGATACAAGGTACTTCCCATTAGATGTAACATAAAGCGGCTCTAGACCTTCAATGTTAACTTCATAATAACCTTCCATTTCTGTTTCCTGTACAGACTCTAAAACTGTATTGTTAGGCAGAATATTTTCTAGCTTTATTTTTATATCCTTAGGCTGATCTTCAATAAGATCTTTATCTGATGTTTCTGAGCAAGAAATCATTATTAAAAGGAAGAAAGAAAGAAATGATCGATTTAGAGTCTTCTGCATATTTCAGCCTCTTGGATGATGGGTTCTATGTAATTCTTGCATTCTGTGTTTAGCTACTTCTGTATAAATTTGAGTAGTAGAGAGACTTGTATGTCCTAGTAAGAGCTGAACTGTTCGAAGATCAGCACCATGGTTAAGTAAGTGAGTTGCAAAGGCATGTCTCAAAGTATGTGGGGACAAGCTATTATCAATTCCTGATTTTATAGCATATATTTTTATTCTGTACCAAAAGGCTTGCCTTGTCATTGCCTTGCCTCTTTTACTTAAAAATAGATATGGTGAATCTTGCTTTTTTCCTATTAATTCTAATCTTGCATAAGCCACATACTTTTCAACCCAATCTAGTGCCTGTTCTCCTATAGGAACTAAGCGCTCTTTACTGCCCTTACCCATCACCCTGACTAATCCTTGTCTAACATTCAGATTAACAAGCTCTAAGGTAATGAGTTCTGTTACCCGTAAACCTGTTGCATATAAGATTTCTAGCATTGCTCTATCACGAATTCCAATAGGATTTCTAGTGTCAGGAGTTTTAATGAGTTCCAATACATCCTCTTCGGATAAAACCTTTGGAAGAGAATGACCAATTTTTGGGCTTTCTATCTTTTCTGTTGGGTCTTTAGAGATAAAAGAATTAAATAGAAGATACTTATAAAATGCACGAATGCTGGAAAGACATCTCGAAGTAGATCTGCTGCTATAGCCTTTTTTAAGTCTATAAGATAAATAATCAAGAATAGTTGATTTGTCTGCTTCAACAAGGTCTTTGTTTGGCAACCAAGAACTAAAACTTAATAAATCTTGCTTGTAAGAGCTTAGGGTATTACTGCTAAGACCCTTCTCCATCCATATTGTATCTATAAAGGCCTCTATAAGATCTATAGATTCTTTTTTAGAGCTGACCATAACCTAGTTAAATCTTTAGGTTTTATCTATTCTAGCTTTTCTTTAATTCTAGCGGAACGTCCAGAACGTTCTCGAAGATAGAATAATCTAGCCTGCCTTACAACTCCTTTGCGTTTGACTTTTATTGCACTTATTAAAGGACTGTGTGTCTGGAATGTCCTTTCAACACCTACTCCGCTAGAGTCTTTCCTTACTATGAAAGAAGAACCTAAGCCTCTATTTTTTTTGGCAATAACTACGCCTTCAAAGGGCTGTAAACGTTCCCTAGAGCCTTCTACAACCCTAGTCTGAACAACTACAGTATCCCCAGGAGAAAAGTCTGGGAGATCTTTCTTTATTTGGGAAGACTCAACTTCTGTTATATATTTATTTTTTCTCACATCAAATCCTGATATAGGTCTTTAAGCGCGCCCATTCTATCAGATTACTTTCCCTCTTCATTTATAATTTCTTTCAACCATATGTTTTCTTCTTCAGTCATATCTCTAGAATTTAGAAGATCTGGTCTATTCTTATAAGTTTTTAAGATAGATTGTTTTAATCTCCACTTTGATATCTTCTTGTGATCTCCACTAAGAAGAACTTGCGGAACTTCACCTGATTCATCCTTCTCAGGTCTAGTAAACTGGGGGTATTCCAATAAACCTTGGCTAAAAGAATCATCATCAACAGATTGTGAATCACCTACAACTCCAGGGATAAACCTACTCACAGCTTCTGTAACAAGTAATGCAGGAATTTCACCTCCTGTTACAACAAAGTCTCCTACAGAACATTCTTCATCTACCTTGTTGTCTAAAACTCTTTGATCTATGCCTTCATATCTTCCACATACAATAATAAGATTCTTTTTTTTTGAAAACTCTTTTGCTTTATTTTGATTAAAGTTAGATCCCCTAGGACTCATATAAACTACAAAAGAAGAATCATGTTGTTGTTGGGCATACGAGATAGCTTTAATTAAAGGTTGGGCTTGCATCACCATCCCTGGGCCCCCGCCATATGGCTTATCATCTATTCTTTGATTGTCCTCATCTGAAAAATCTCTAGGATTCAATGTATTTACTTTAATTAAGTTACTTTTCAAGGCCTTCCCGATTATTCCATAAGAGAGCATATCCTTAATTAAAGAAGGAAAAATGGTAACAATCTGAAAATTCATCTTCTAATAGTCTTCTGGCCATTCAACATAAATTTTTTTTTCTTTTATCTCTACCCTTTTTATAACTTTTTTATCTACATAGGGAATTAATCTTTCTTTATTATCAATACTTATATCAGAAGCGGACACCACCATTACGTCATTTGCTCCAGTTTCAATAATTTTTCTTATTTTTCCTAAATTTTTATTACATTCATTAAAAACAGTTAAGCCTTCAAGTTCATACCAATAATACTTTCCAGACTTCAAAACAGGTAAATCGGATTCAAATACATTAACTTCTTTATTCCTTAATAATTCAGCTTTATTCCTATTGTTAATTCCTTGGAAAAGAATAATGCATTTCTCTTGATGTATTCTTATTTCCTGAATTTTAAGTTTCTCTAAGTCTTTACCTACTAAAAAATAATCGAAAGAATTAATAGATGAAAAATCACCGCTGTAATAGTTTATGTAAAGGAAACCTTGAATCCCAAAAGGCTTTCCTAAAGCCCCTAGTACAATTTTTCGGTCTGCAGACCGACTACACATAGTGAACTAAATTATTTCTCTTTATCTTGAGGATCATTTTCCTCTGAATCATTTTCTTGAGGTGTTTCTTTAGCTCCTTCTTCTGGTGCAGCTTCTTCTGGTGCGGCTTCTTCCTTAGCTGCTTCTTCCTTAGCTGCTTCTTCTGGTGCAGCTTCTTCTGGTGCGGCTTCTTCCTTAGCTGCTTCTTCTGGTGCAGCTTCTTCTGGAGCTACCGTAGCTGTTGCTTTTTCAGATGCTTTTTTTGAAGCTTTCTTTATTCTCTTTTTTTCTTTCTTTTCTTCTCTCTTTGCTTTCTGTTCAGGGCTCTCTTTTTCTTGTTTCATTAAAAATAAAACCCTGTCACTTATCTGTGCTCCTTTTGAAACCCAGTAGTCAAGACGTTCGTGGTTAAGATCTAACCTGACTTCTTTACCTGAAGCTATGGGATTAAAAAACCCTACTCTTTCTACAAATCTTCCATCTCTAGGTTTTCTAGAATCAGCAACAGTAATATGAAAGAAAGGCCTCTTCTTAGCCCCTGCTCTAGATAATCTGATAGTTAACATTAATAATTTGTGTACTTATAAGCTTAAAAAGGCGCTCATTCTAAGGGATATAGGATACCTTTCAACTAAAAAAACTATAATCAGTAATTTTTCAGAACAGATGCCCTTAAGATATAATGAATATTAAATAATAACTAACTTATATTTTTGAACCTCTTTTTTACTTTTAAAGCTTTTAAAGCTTAATTCAATTGAACGAAATTCCTATCTGGATTCTGTTTAGCCTAGTTGGGTTATTGTTAGTTTTATCTGCTTTTTTTTCAAGCTCTGAAACAAGCATGATGGCAATTAATCGCTATAGATTAAAGCATTTAGCTAAAAATAAACACAAGGCTGCCAAAAGAGTTAATAAACTTCTTTCTAGAACGGATAAACTGTTAGGAGTAATCTTAATAGGAAATAATGTAGTTATTATTTTAGCTTCAGTTTTAACTACAATTATTGCTGTAAGACTATGGGGAGATGCTGGCGTTTTCTACTTTACATTAGTTTTAACTCTAATTATTTTAATATTTGCAGAAGTTATCCCTAAAACTATAGCCGCCTTGAAACCTGAAAGTATAGCTTTCCCTGCTTCATTTATTCTTAAACCTTTATTAAAAATTCTAGGACCTTTAGTGTCGTTAATTGGATTAATTTCTAACACACTTGTAAAGATGATAGGTGTTAATCCAGAAAAAGAGATAGAAGAAGAACTTAGCTCAGAAGAATTAAGAACTATATTGCTTTCTTCAGGAATGTCTAAAAGCCAGCAAAATATGCTTTTAGGAATCTTCGATATGGACTATTTATCGGTTAATGATGTGATGATCCCTAAAAATGAAATTCAAGGTATAGACTTAAAGGAAAGTTTAGAAGAAATAGTTAATAAACTAGAAAACCTTCCTTTTACTAATATTCCTTGCTATGAGGGTTCTATAGAGAACATTGTGGGATTTCTTGATGGTGATAAAAAAATTAGATTTTTAAGTGGTAACGAAGCTGATTTAAAATCTTTACAAAGTAATCTGGAAGACCCTCTTTTCATAGCAGAAAATACAACTCTGAGTAAACAACTTGCGATCTTCCAAAAAGACATAAGGAGAGTAGGTTTAATAGTTGATGAATACGGTGAGATCCAAGGACTCTTAACTTTAAGAGACTTAATAGAAGAAATAATAGGAGAAATAACTTCGGATACAATAGATAAAATGGATATTATGCCCCAAGCAGATGGGTCCTTTTTGCTTGAGGGGAGTATGTTAATAAGAGAAATTAATAAAAGAATAAACTGGGATTTACCTACGCAAGGACCAAAGACCTTAAGCGGCTTAATATTAGAAACAGCTCAATCCATACCCGAAAAAAATGTAGGAATCAGTTTAGGAGAGTATCGTTTCGAGACAGTTTTAATTAAAGACAATGTTGTTAAGCTTGCTAAAGCAGAAAAATTAGTAACAAATGATAATGAGTAATTGGAGAAAGATATGTTAAACGACTTTTGGATCTTGATAGTCGAAGTTTGGCAAACAGGAATAAGAGGGGTAAGTATAAATGAGATAGTGGTCTGCATCTTAATTATTCTGGGTTCTCTGCTTCTGAGATCTTTTATCAACTTAAAAGTAATAAATTGGGTTGCAAGATTTGCTAAAAACACGCAATCAACTTTAGATGATGAAATTATAGAATCTCTTAGAAGACCAGTAGGACTTATTCCTATTGCTTTTGGTTTTTATTTGATAACAGCATACCTACCCTTGGCTGGATCACTAGATTTAATAGCAACAAACCTAGTAAAGATGTTAGTCATATTTACAATATTTAGTGCCCTAGCTAATTTTGCAACTCCCCTTCTATCCCTTGTAGGAGATACTTCTTGGTTAACTCCTGCCATGACAACATGGTTCCGTAGAGTAATAGGGGTAATTATTTGGGTTATAGGTATCGCCATGATGCTTGATGTTTGGGGCATAGAAATAGGCCCTATTGTAGCTGGGCTCGGCTTGTTCTCAGTTGCTGTGGCTCTTGGTGCACAGGATATGTTCAAAAATATAATAGCGGGTATATTTATAATCAGTGAAAATCGTTTTCAACCCGGTGATAGGATAAGAGTAGGAGAAGGATTACATGGTATTGTAGAAAATATTGGTTTTCGCTCCACACAACTAAGACTTTTGGATACTTCCCCTATATTTGTTCCTAATACAGATTTATCTGATGCTCAAGTTATAAATCACCAAAATATGCAGTTTAGACGCTTATATTGGACCATCAATCTCTTGTACAGCACTTCCATAGATCAGTTAAAAGAAATTTGTTCAGAAATACAAGATTATCTTGATCAAAATGAAGACTTTGCTAAAAATCCTGGCCAAGAAAATGTAGTAAAAGTAACCGAACTAGGATCTAGTTCAATAGACATAAAGATACTTTGCTACACAGATTTTGTTAGTTTTACAAACTTCCTAAAAATTAAGCAAGATTTAGTTTTTGCTATTATGTCTGCAGTATCAAATCATGGATCAGACTTTGCTTTCCCTAGTCGTTCTCTTTACCTTGAGAATATAAATGAATCTAATGAAATTGAACTAAACAAAGAAGAAAAAGAATAGGTAAATTAGAACCAAGCCAAAAAAATAACAGGTATTGAAATTGATACTATTAGTAACTCTAATGGCAAGCCAAGTCTCCAATAATCACCAAATCTATAATTTCCAGGTCCCATAACTAAAGTATTACATTGGTGACCTATTGGTGAAAGAAAAGCACAGCTTGCTCCAACTGCTACTGCCATTAGAAAAGGTTCTATAGGGTGATTAAATTTTTCAGCAATAGTAATGGCCAATGGTGCCATAATCACTGCTGTCGCAGCATTATTTATAAGATCTGAAATAAACATAGTAAAGACCATTAAAACTACTAGTAACCAAAGTATATTAATTCCATAAAAATTATTACTTATATAATCTGCTACTGTGGTAGTTAAACCACTAGAGGTCAGAGCACCTCCAATAGGTATCATAGCACCCAACATCACAACAATAGGCCATTCGATATGTCTATATATTGCATCTCCTGTAAGAAGTCTATTAGATGCAAAAGCTAAAACACAGAGTAAGAAGGCCACAATGATATTGATGCCTAAAAATATAACTGCAAATAAAGCAAGTCCAAAGATAGCGACAGCTTGTAAAACCCTGGAGGTATCTCTGATAACGTCTAGTTCTCTTTGCCAAAGCGGCATTAAACCTAGCAGTTCAAGTTTTTCTGCAGCTCTTTCATCGGTATCCCTAGTAGACAAGAGCAAAACATCTCCGGCTTTAAATATCTCTCTTTCTAATCTTCTTCTAAGTTTTGTTCCTTGTCTCCACAAACCCAAAAGAGAGAGGACACCTCTTGCCATGCGCTTAAAATAATTATACTTGCGACCAATAAGTCTTGATCTAGGAGTAATCATTGCTTCAATTTCGCCTAACTCACCTTGGTGAGTCTGGTCTTCTAGTTCAGCATCAATTATCAGACCAAACTCATTTTGTATTGAAGCAACATCATCAGGAGAAATCTTTAAGACGAGTATTTGTAGGGCTTCAAAAGTTTCAAGATGATGTGATTTTCTAATAGTTCCTTTATCGGAAACTACTCCCATCAAAACATTGTCAGCTGCAAGTTGACTTGTAAATTCGTGCACTCTCTTACCTACTAATTCACTCTCTTCACTAACAGTCATTTCAACTAGGTAGTCCTGAATGTCTACCAAAGGTCTTTGAGCACTACCCTCCTCTCTTAATTTCACAAAACGCCAGCCTACAAATGCTATAAATAGAATGCCTAAAAAACTTACTGGTAATCCTGCAAAAGCAAAATCAAAGAATTGAAAGGCCTGATTTGATTCTTCTTCTCTAAACTCAGAAATTATAATATTTGGTGGAGTCCCAATCTTTGTATTCATGCCTCCTAAAATAGAAGCAAAAGCTAAAGGCATAAGGAATTTAGATGGGTTCCATTCCATCTTCTGAGCTATTCCTATGGTTATAGGCAAAAGCATTGCCATAGCTCCAATGTTATTCATGAAAGAAGAAAGAAAGCCAGCTACAAACATTAAAACAACCAAGAATTGAATTTCTCCAGTAACTCGTTGTCTTATAAAATCACCTATTAAATTTATGAGTCCTGATTTTTCGAGTGCCTTGCTTATCAACAGAACTAAAGCAACAGTAATAACAGCAGGATGCCCAAACCCTAAAAAGGCTTCTTTTGCTGGAACTAAATCTAGAAGCACCATTAATGCCAAAGATATTAAAACCACACCATCGTATCTCCACCTCCCCCATATCAGTAATCCTAATATTGAAAAAAGTATAATCGTTACCTGAAGTTGCTCGTGCATGGGGATTATTTTACCTTTGCTTTGATTAAAACTTACATAAAAAAAGGGGCCAGGTGCCCCTTTTAATTAGTCTATTTCTTTATAGATAAAATGCTATGCTAGAGAGAGCAATTGTTAAGACTATCCCAGAAATTATTACATCTCTTACAGAAGTTATAACAGGAAGCATTTTCCCCCAAATTGCATTAGCTTCTATTGCTAGAATTATTATCATTCCCACATAAAGAGCATTCATACTCATATCGCCTGCTAGTAAATATCCTCCGTGAGGTTTATGGGCTGAAGAAACCATAAAATATAACATTGGTAATGAAAAAAGAGTATTTGTCCGAGATGCTAAAGCTGCTTTGGGACCAGCAAGAGAAGCATCACCTTCTTTGATTCCTATAACTACTTTTTGGTTTGGCCAAATTATTCCCCATACATTTAACATCATTAAAGTTCCCATAGTAAGTCCTAAAATGATGTCTAAATTTAGACGCATATGAATAAAATATAAAAGTACAAGACCTGTCAAGAATGTAAAGAAGGCCGCCCACCTAAACCACCATAGAGCTCTAGGAGCTAGTTTAGCAATAACATCTTTTTTTGCATCGTCTTCAGCTTCTTTAACATATTCAGTCTGAACAAAATTAAAATAATAAAGCAAACCTATCCAAGTGATCCCAAATAAAATATGGCCCCATCGGAATAACATATTGTATAAATCTTCCATTTTTGACTCCTCCCCTGCTGATCATACTAAATTGGGAAAAAGTTACAAAATCTATTTTAAAAAAAAAGCCCCGAAGGGCTTTCTTTTTACATCATGCCTCCCATACCTCCCATGCCATCCATACCTGGCGGCATGCCTGGAGGGGCTGCATTTTCTTCTGGAAGATCAGATATCATTGCCTCAGTAGTTACCATCAAGCCTGCAACTGAGCCCGCTGCCTGTAAAGCTGTTCTTGTAACCTTTGCTGGATCTAGTATTCCCATCTCAATCATATCTCCATATTCACCTGTTTGAGCATTAAATCCGTAGTTTCCTTTACCTGCTTTGATTTTATCTAACACGACAGACGATTCCTCGCCAGCATTAGATATAATCTGTCTTAAAGGAGTTTCCATAGCTCTTAAAGCAATGTTAATTCCAACATTTTGGTCTTCATTATCACCCTTTAATCCTTCTATCTTCTGAAGTGCTCTTACCAAAGCTACTCCACCTCCAGCAACAACACCCTCTTCAACAGCAGCTCTAGTAGAATGCAAAGCATCTTCTACTCTTGCTTTCTTCTCTTTCATCTCAACTTCAGAGCCTGCACCTACTTTAATAACTGCAACTCCTCCAGCAAGTTTAGCCACTCTCTCTTGTAATTTTTCTTTATCATAATCTGAAGAGGTATCTTCTATTTGAGTTTGAATTTGTTTCACTCTACCAGAAATATTGTCTGATGCTCCTGCTCCATCAATAATAGTTGTATCTTCTTTATTTAATTCTACTTTCTTAGCTGAACCTAGATCTTCAATACTAGCTCCTTCTAAACTTAGACCAACTTCTTCAGATATAACTGTTCCACCAGTGAGAATTGCTATATCTTCTAACATAGCTTTTCTTCTATCTCCAAAACCTGGGGCCTTACAAGCTGCAACTTTAACAACTCCTCTCATATTATTTACTACTAGGGTTGCTAGAGCTTCGCCTTCAATATCTTCAGCGATAACTAACAAAGGTTTGCCAGCTTTAGCTACTGCTTCGAGCAGAGGTAATAAATCTCTTATATTTGATATTTTCTTATCATGCAATAGTATAAAAGGCTGCTCAAGTTCAGCAGTCATGCGGTCTTGATTGTTTATGAAATATGGTGATAAGTACCCTCTATCAAACTGCATTCCTTCTACTACTTCGAGTTCATTTTCAATTCCGCTTCCTTCTTCAACAGTTATGACACCTTCTTTTCCTACTTTCTGCATTGCCTCTGCAATAATTTCTCCGACTGCAGTGTCACTATTTGCTGAGATAGTACCTACTTGAGAAATAGAAGTATCATCTTCACAAGGTTGAGAAGCACCCTGAAGGGTATCTACTGCAGCGCTTACGGCCTTATCTATTCCTCTCTTTAGATCCATTGGATTGAAACCAGCAGATACTGATTTTAACCCTTCATTCACTATAGCTTGAGCTAAAACAGTAGCAGTAGTTGTGCCATCACCAGCTTCATCTGAAGTTTGAGAAGCAACAGTTTTTACCATTTGGGCACCCATATTTTCGAACTTATCCTGGAGTTCAATTTCTTTAGCTACTGAAACTCCATCCTTGGTAACTGTTGGAGCTCCAAAAGACTTATCCAATATAACATTACGTCCCTTAGGTCCCAGAGTTACCTTTACAGCATCCGCTAATACATTTACTCCAGCCAACATACCATTTCTTGCTGAATCACTAAATTTAACTTCTTTTGCCATTATTAATTCCTCTCTATAAATAAATTATTTTTCAAGAACACCGAGAATCTCATTCTCATTCAAAACTACTAGTTCATCCCCATCTACTTTGACAGTATTACTTCCAGCATACTGCCCAAAGACAACTACATCTCCCTTTTTTACTGAGGGAGCTTGTATTTCTCCATTGTCTAGGGTTCTTCCAGGACCTACAGCTAACACTTCACCCTGAGAAGGTTTCTCTGCAGCTGAACCTGGTATGACTATGCCACCCTCTGTGGTTTCTTCTTCATCATTGCGTCTAACAATAACTCGATCTCCTAATGGTCTCAATTTCATGTGTTTATCTCCAAATTTGTTTAATAAACTTACACACTTAAAAAAAGGTGCATAATTTTAATCAAGATTTCTAAGACGTCAATGTCAAATTGCTTAAAAGTATGCACAAACTATCATAAATATATTGGGACAAAGAATTGATATTCAAGTTTTATTACAATATTTTTATTCTTCTTTTTTAAACTCACCTTCAATAAAACCTTTGTTAGGCTCTTTGTATTCAGAAGGAGTAGGCATATCAAAAAAGGTTTTGGTTAAAATATTTAATAGAAATTCTCTTGTAAAAGGAACTAAACACAAAGATCCTAGAAAGTCAGTTACAAATCCAGGTATCAATAACAAAGCTCCTCCAAGAGCTAGAAAAAAACCTGTAATAATTTCTTTAGAGGGTAATTGTGCATTTTGCATTTTTACCCTTGCCCTTGTAAGAGTTTGCAATCCCTGATGTCTTAAAAGCATCAATCCAAAAAGAGCAGTTAAAATTATTAGAAACAAAGTATTCATTGACCCAATAAGACTACCCACCTCTATCAAGACAAAAATCTCTAGAATAGGTATTACTAAAAGACTTGGTAAGATATATTTCATATTCTTTAGCTTCTATACCTTAACTTTGGGGCAAAAATAAAATAAACAAGAAGACCTAAAGCGTTTGCAAAGATATCCCATACCTCAGGAGACCTTGTCGCAGTAAAACCTTGTAAAAATTCTAAAACTAAGCCGTAACAAAAAAAAGAAAGTAGATTAATTAAAGTAACAGGATCATTTGTTGATCTATCGTAAAGAAAGAAAAGTAAGAGAAAACAGAGAAAGTGGAGGAATTTATCAAAATAAGGAAACAAAGGCTCTGTCTGGCTAGATGGAATGAGGGCAAAAACACTTAAGGTAGCTACATAAATTAAAAAGACAAATCTATTAAGAATAAGCATAAAAAATTATTGTGCGGCCCTATCAATTGAGAAAAGTAATTTTTTCTTCCATACAATATAAGAAATAATAATCGCAGGTATACCTAAACATGCAGTTATTAAAAAGAAATAGTGATATCCAAAATCATTCACTAAGAACCCTGAAGAACTAGCTATAAATCTTGAGGGTACTGTTCCTAAAAGAAATAAGATTGCATATTGTGTAGCTGTGTAACTTTGAGAAACTATTCTAGAAATGAAGGTTATAGCAACAGTCCCTATATACCCTTGATTTAAGTTATCTAAACCTATAGTCACCCAAAGAAAAGGTAAATCATTTGAGGGATCAAGATCATTGCCTAGGTAATTTAAATAAATAAAAGGTAAATTTGTTAAACAAGTGAGAAGAGCACCATAGAATATATTAATTTCTAATCCCCAACGATGTACCAATAAACCCCCAATAAAGACTCCAGCTATAGTAACAATGGATCCAAAAGCATTTGTAACTAGAGCAACTTCAGTTTCAGTAAAACCTATTTCTCTATAAAAGGGCATTGCCATTGGAGCTAAATACATATCACTCAATCGATAGAAGAACAGAAGTAAAAGTAAAAGAGTTAATCCGCTACTATATCTCTCTTTTAAATCAATAAAAGGGTCTACAAAAGAGTCTTTCAACCATCTCCTTGGTTCCGAGTAGATTGATAAATAAGGCCGAACTTCTCTAGTGGGTTCTTCCATCCTAAAAAATACAAAGACTGAAAGACCTAAAAATATAAAAGCCACAGTTAAATAAGCTAAGCTGTAACCTATCATTCCACCCAATAAAAGACCTAAAACTTGAGAAATATAAACCCCTCCAACCCTCCAACCTAATTGATAAATAGCTGCAGATTGACCCAACTCTTCCTTCTTAACTAATTCTATCCTTAGAGCGTCTAGACATATGTCTTGTGTTGCAGAAAAGAAAGCTAAAGCAAAAACACAAAAAACTAGTAAGCTTAAATTAACTTTAGGGTCATTGAATCCTATTGATATCAAAAATAAAAAAGCAAAAAACTGAGAAACTATTAGCCAACTCTTCCTTTGTCCTAGATTCTTCAATAAAGGTATTCTTAATCTATCAACAAGTGGTGCCCACAAAGCTTTTACAGAATAAGTTAAGAAGACTAAAGACAATAAGCCTATGGAAGCTCTGTCTACACCAGATTTTGAAAGCCAGTAATTTAACGGATCTACTATCATCCCATAAGGAATTCCTGCTAAAAGTCCCAAGGGAAGGATAATTAATAAGTTTGGTTTTATATAAGCTTTAAGCGAGATAACCCAAGAATTCATTTTAATCTCTGAGATTTTCAAACTGGAGAGGAATGCTAATATCTGCTTTCTTAAGAGAGTTCATAGCATTTTGTAGATCATCTCTTTTCTTTCCAGAAACTCTTATAATCTCTCCTTGAACTGAGGTTTGTAATTTGTTTTTTAATGATTTTATTATTTGAATGATTTTCTTGCTAGTTTCTTGATCAATCCCTTCAATCAATAAGATAGTTTGTTTAGCTTTTCCTGAAGACACTTCTATTTCATTTGGTTTCAGGGCTTTTAAATCAACACCTCTCTTGGCAAGAGATTCTCTTAAAATAGGTAACATTTGATGTAGTTGGAATTCTTGCTGAGATTGCAAAACAAATGATCCCTCCTCCAAAGATATGGTTGCTCCAGTTCCTTTGAAATCAAACCTATTCTGGATAATCCTATTAGCCTGATCTACTCCATTGGTAACCTCATGAAAATTTATTCCAGATTTAATATCAAATGAAGGCATATTGTCTCTAAAGATTTTTATTAAACCATCATTGATGCAGAAATTTTCATAAAAAGAAAGTTTTTTGATTTAAGATATAAAGGTGGTGCCTCAAAATTATTGGTTAAACGGGAAACTGGTAGTTATTAAAAATCCAGTGCTGCCCTCGCAACGGTAATAGAAGGGATAACAGATGAAGCCACTGCTTAATCGTGGGAAGGCGCTATTTATCCACTGTAAACTTCTTGAGCCCGGATACCGGCCATAGCAATCTATTCAATTAGTTACGATGGGTGACAGATGATGAAAAAATATATAGTTTTTAGTTTTTGCCTAGTCTCTTTTTTCTTTAGAGCAGAAGAGATTTCTATAGAAGAATTAGTTTCTGTTGGTTCTAATATAAATCAATCTAAAGATTTGATTTCTTCAACAATCGATATAATTGATTCAGAGGAATTAGAAAGACAATCAGAAAAAGATGTATTAAGTGTATTAAGTAATACCCTAGCAATAGATACAAGTCGTTACGGAGGGTTTGGACAGATAAGTTCTGTTTTTTTGAGAGGAACAAACAGTAACCATACTATCTTTCAAGTAAATGGAGTGAAAATAAATCCATCTACAGCTGGTGGAGCTTCAATTTATAGTTTAGATGCCGATGTTATATCTAAAATAGAGATAGGTTCAGGAGCGTTTTCTTCTATCCATGGTTCAGAAGCTATTGGAGGTATTGTTAACATCTCGACTATAAAACAAGACATAGAAGATAAAGTTGAAATTAAAGCTAAATTAGGACAAAACAAATTTAAAGGAGAAAGTGTTTCTCTCAACTTTAATAAAGAAAAAACAAAATTCAATCTTTTTGCTTCAGATACAACTACAGAAGGTTTCCCCATCTTTTCAGATTCAACTTTAAATAGAGGTTTCACAAACAAGACAGTTGTAGCTTCTATAAATCAAAAGAAAGAAAGCAGCAGCACTCAATTTTCATCATGGTCCTCAAAGGGAAGAACTGAATATTTAGGTTTTAACCAAGCTCCGTTATCACAATATTACAACAATGAGGCCCATGCAATGAGTGTAGTGCTTAATAACAAAAAAGATTACAGGTTTTTGGTGAGAATAAATACATTTAAAGACTTAATTCTACAAGAACAAGAAAACCTCTATAAGGATATAGATTTAACTAAAACTAAAAGAAATACTTTCGAATTCATAATTAACAAATCTTTCTACTCTAATAGCTCCTTTGCCCTAGGCTACTCAGTGGAAGATGAAACAGTAAAGTATTCAAGTTTTGGTACTAAATTTGATCAGAAACTCCAAACTGATTCATTACTAGCTGAGTGGAACCTCTGGAGAAGAAAAGAAGGAGCTTATTTCTCATTTAGAAATACACATCATGAAACTTACGGGAATCAAAAGGCTTGGAAGCTTAGCTTAATTAGATTAATTAATAATAATTATTCCTTGATTGTCAATTCTGGTACTGCTTTCAGATCACCTAACAGTTCAGAATTATACGGATATGGAGCTAATAAACTTCTTCTACCTGAAACTTCCAGAAGCCATGAAATATTGCTTAAAACTAGTTTGGAGAATAGCTCTTTTAGTTCTGTGCTTTTTAATAATAAAACTTCAAATTTAATAAATTTTGATTACAACCAAAACACCTTAAGAAATATACTTCAAAGCTCAACAAAAGGAGCCGAACTAAGGTTTAGATGGAAAAATAGAAGTATTAATGGAAGAATCATTTTAAGATTACAACAACCAATAGATGGTCAAGGAAACTTACTGATTAGAAGATCAAAAAGATCTCTAGGATTAAATCTTTTTCAAACCTTTAATAGAAATGTCTTAAATTTTAACTTTTCTGCTTTTGGTAAAAGGAAAGACTTTTCTGAAAGAAGTTTACCTGGATATTTCTTACTAAATATAGCTTTATCTAGGAAAGTTTCGGATAAACTTTCTTTGTCTTGCAAGATAGAAAATCTTTTAAATAAAGAATATTTTACAGCTGCAGGAATGAATGGTTATTATTTAAATCAAGATCGATCTATATGGTTTAACATTAAATATACTTTCGGGAGATAACATTTGAAAAATAGAATAACAAAAGTTACTACAAAACGAGGGGATGATGGAACCACTTCAAGTGCTGATGGATCCAGAATGTCTAAATCTGATAATCTGATAAAAACTATAGGTAACTTAGATGAGTTGAACTCTTGGATAGGATTGCTAGTTACTTTAGAAGAACTAAATAGGGAAAAAGTTTTTTTACAGAAGATTCAAAATTCTATTTTTGATATAGGGGGAATATTGTCTTCTAATTCTGACAATCCTTTAAATGGATCCAAAATTAAAGATCTAGAAGACAGAACTAAAGAAATAAACAAGAATCTTCCTCCTTTAAAAAATTTCGTCCTTCCTGGAGGTAACAAAGAGTCTTCTTTGATTCATATTAGTCGAACAGTTTGTAGAAGAGCGGAAAGATCTTTAGTTGAAGCAGCAAAGACTAATAAAGTTGAAAAGAATTGTTTAGCGTACCTTAATAGACTCTCGGATTTTCTTTTTGTCTTGGCTAGAAAAATACAAAGAGACTTAGGTAGTGAAGAGACTTTATGGTCTCAAGATTAACTAATCCAAAAGATTTCTATATCCTTCCCAATCAAAAGAATCGCCCGGATCTGTCTTCCTTCCAGGAGCAATGTCCTTATGTCCAACAATTCTGTCCTTTGAAATAGAGGGATAGTGTTGTAAAAGACATTTAGTTACATCTACTAGAGCTGTGTATTGCTCACTAGAGTAAGGAATAGTATCAGTTCCTTCAAGTTCAATACCTATAGAGAAATCATTACATTCTTTCTGTCCTTTGAATTCTGATACTCCAGCATGCCAAGCCTTTTTACTAAAATCTACGAATTGAAGAAGTTGCCCTTCTCTATTTATAAACAAATGACTTGATACTTTGAGATCTTTGATTTCATTGAAATAAGGATGAATTGAGCAATCTAGTTTATTGAGAAAGAAGTCTTTTATGTAAGAGTCTCCAAATTCACCTGGAGGCAAGCTTATATTATGAATGACCAGTAAACTAGGCTCAATTCCCTGGGGTCTGTCAGAGAAATTTGGAGACTCCATTACTTCAGCTTGGTCAATAAGGTGGTTAGACAAAGTAAGCAATGATGCTCCTATTTGATTTTCTTATCTTTATGGACAAATGGTTTTTCTTTCCAAGGTTCGGATTTCTTTTTTAAGGAAGTTTTTCCTTTCCTTTTTTGTCGAAAAGAAGACTTTACTTCTCTTCTATCAAGAACATCATCTGAATTCTTATCAGCTTTCGCAAATCTCTCTTTTAATGGTGAAAGGAACTCTTCTCTTGATATCCTATTATTCCTGTCTGAATCTAACTGTTGGAATTTTAATTTTCTAGCTATGCCAGGGCCAACCTTAGAACCTTCAGCTAATTCATTAGTGGATAAAAAACCATTATTATCCCTGTCAATAACCTTAAATATAGCTTCGCTTATTTCTTTTCGCTCTTTATTAGATGTTCCCATCATAAAATTTTTTTTAGGCTTATATCTATTCCTAGGAATACCTTTGGAATGAGTGAATTCCTTCTTATCTACCTTATTATCATCATTCCTGTCTAATCTATCAGCTATTCTTGAAAGTTTCTTTTTCCCTATGATTGCTTCCTCATTGTCTAGCTCTGTACGAGTTAAATTTCCATCAGAATTCTGATCTAGTGCTGAAAACCAGCGCTCTCCCTTTAAACTAAATTCTGTAAAGCTTAGAACTCCATTTCTATCTTTATCCATTAACCAAACGTTCTGATTCTTTATCCCGATTGCCGAAGAAATACTTGAAGTAAATATAAGTAATACTAATAAAAATATAAATTCTCTGAGTTTTACCATGTCGTACCTTTAAAGAAAAAAATTATCTTCTTGTTCTTAATTTTGACAAGTCAGAAGCTCTAAAGTTCACAAAACTCTTAGCTCCTTAACTCTTTAGGTAACTTGAAGAAGATTCCCTCGTCTTGTCTTAATCTGCCTCCTAATAGTTCAGCATTAAATCTGGATTTTAGTGCATCTAATAAGTCATTTACCAGATGTTCTGGAGCTGAAGCACCAGAAGTTACTCCAATTGATTTCTTTCCCTCAAACCAATTAATCTCTAGATCCTCTGCACTATCAATAAGATAGGAATCTACACCTGATCTTTTTGCGATTTCTTTTAATCTATTTGAGTTTGAACTATTCTTAGAACCTATAACAAGTATGATATCGCATTCAAGAGCAAGTTGTTTAACTGCATCCTGTCTGTTCTGAGTAGCATAACAAATATCATCTTTTCTAGGCCCTTGAATTAAAGGAAATCTTTTTTTAAGTATTTCAATGATCTTCCCCGTATCATCAACAGATAGAGTTGTCTGAGTTACAAAGGCGAGATTTTCAGGGTTTTTTACTTTAATACTATTTGCATCTTCCTTTGACTGGACAAGATAGATATTTCCCTCTCCAGAAGAATTATACTGTCCCATAGTACCCTCAACTTCAGGGTGATTAGCATGACCAATTAATATACACTCTCTCCCCGCTCTAGAATGAAGTTCTACTTCAGAATGGACTTTGCTTACTAAAGGACAAGTCGCATCAAATATTTCTAGCTTCTTTACATGAGATTGACTTTGCACTTCCTTTGAAACCCCGTGAGCGCTGTATATTACTGTACCACTCTCAGGTACTTCTGAGATCTCTTCTACAAATACCGCGCCTAAGGATCTTAGGCTTTCCACAACTGTCTGATTGTGAACTACTTCATGCTTTACATAAACAGGAGGGCCCTTTAACTCTATCACCTTTTTGACTATTTCTATGGCTCTGCCGACTCCAGCACAGAATCCTCTTGGGTTAGCTAATATTATTTTCATGGTTTTTAATACTTTCAAAAAACATAAAGTAGATTAAATATACAATTATTCCAAGGCTAATAAAACTGTCAGCTAAATTAAAAACATAAAAAGAATGTGAGTTGTAATAAACGTGAATAAAATCTACAACATAGCCCAACAAAACCCTATCTATAAGATTCCCCAAACCCCCGCTAAATATAAGTACTAAAGAAGTAGCTTCCAAGTAATGTAGAGAATTTTTTTTAAAAATTAGAAAAAATATATAACTTAATATCAAAGCAACTACTACTACTAAAAACCATCTAGTAATATCTCCTCCGCTACTAAAAAGGCTGAAGGCTATTCCGCTATTATGCAGTAAAGTAAAGTCTAAGAATGGGTTAAGGTTAATTGACTCTCCTAAAGATAAACGTGAAGATATTAAAAGTTTAGAAATTTGGTCTATTCCAACCAAAAGAATTATAGTCAAGATTCGAGTAAACATTTCTTAGGCAAATAACCTTTTCTCACCTTTGCCATCAATATTTTCTACACACCTCTCGCAAATAGTTGGATGCTTTGCTATTGATCCCACTTCAGGTCTACTATGCCAGCACCTTTCACATTTCTCATGGTTGGTCTTAAAAAGTTTAACTTTTAAACCGTTAATCTCAGTTTCTTCACCTTTACCATTCTCAGGAAAAACCTTTACTTCAGAAGTAATAAACACAAATCTTAATTCCCCAGAAAACTTACTAAGGACTTTTTCTAAGTCACTGGAGCACAACAGCTCAATTTCAGCTTCTAGTGCTGAACCAATTACACTATTATTTCTTGAAGATTCGATAACCTTATTTACCTCTGATCTAACATTCAAGACCTTAAGCCAATCAGCTTCAGTAATGGTTCCTTCAGAAGAGCAAACCCAGTCTTCATACCATTCTGATAAATGAACGGATTCAAGATCTTTGTGATACAAACGCCAAGTTTCTTCAGCAGTAAAGCTCAAAATAGGAGAGACCCATCGAACTAAAGCTTCGAGAATCTGAAATAAAATTGTTTGGGAGGATCTTCTTGCTAAAGAGTCTTCCTTACAGGTGTATAAGCGATCTTTGAGGATATCTAAATAAAAGCCGCCTAAATCATTCGCGCAAAAATTATGAATTTTGTTGAAAGCCGAATGAAATTGATAGTTTTGATAATCTTCTATTAATTCCTTTTGAAGATTTTGAGTTTTTATTTCCATATAACGATCTAATTCGGTTAATTCTTTTTCCTGTACGCGTTTATCTAAATCAAAATCATGCAAATTTCCAAGTAAAAACCTTAGAGTATTTCTGATTCTTCTGTACGTATCTGAAACGCCTTGTAACCGATTTTCAGATATGACCATTTCATTCCTGTAGTCAGTTGAAGCTATCCATGCTCTTAATATATCTGCGCCTCGAGAGTTCCATATTTCTTGAGGCGAAATAGTATTCCCCAATGACTTTGACATCTTTTTTCCATCGGCATCAACAACAAAACCATGAGTCAATACTTCTTTGTAAGGCGGAGTATCATTAATGGCCATACTTGTTAACAATGATGATTGAAACCAACCCCTGTGTTGGTCAGAGCCTTCAAGATAAAGATCTGCAGGAAATTCTAATTCGTCATCATGTAAAACACATGCATGAGTCACTCCAGAATCAAACCACACATCTAAAATATCTGTAATTTTTTCGTAATTTGATGAATCTTGTATCAGATCTTCTATTTTTATGTCATACCAGGCCTCGATTCCTGCCTTTTCAATCTGTTTAGCTATCTCTTCTATTAATGTATTGGTGTCTGGGTGCAGTTCTCTTGTTTCCTTATGAACCAAAAGTGTAATGGGAACACCCCAAGCTCTTTGTCTTGATATACACCAATCAGGTCTATCCAACATACTGGCCATCCTGGTTTCTCCCCAGGTTGGCTCCCATTTAACTTTTTTAATCGCCTTATTGGCATTTAGTAACAAAGAACCCTTGTCCATACCTATAAACCACTGTGGGGTAGCTCTGAACATCAGAGGAGATTTGTGTCTCCAACAATGGGGGTAACTGTGCTCATAATCAGCAAGAGCCAATAGCGTGCCCTCTTCTTTTAGAACTTCAATTATTTTTTCATTGGCTTTA